>JBDSAQ010000246.1:0-8357 GCA_039922095.1 Ginsengibacter sp.
TAATCGGCTACAACTAGTAGGGTAAGCAAGGGATTTTACCCTCGCTCCTCAAAAAAAGAAATGCAAACAAAATGGCTTGCTTTCTTGCTCTCTATCATTCAATATCTAATCTTCATTGCATTATTTATATAATAATGGACATTCTCATGTTATTACCCTTTCAAATTAATTGGAAACAACACGTTCCTGTATTTGTAATTGCTAATGGAGCTAAAATAATTTCTTCCCTAATAGAATACTACATATACAAGCCGAAAGCAAACACAATTATAGAACAAAAAAGATAATTTGGCAGGGTGGATTGTACTAACAACAATACAAAACGTATATCGTTAAGAAATGATTTTTCGTAAGTAAAAATTTATCTATGTTGCAGTTTATAATAGCAATCTAAGTGTTGTGTGCTATTATATCGACACCCTACAATGACAAAATCACTATATTTTCTGACAGCACTTTTCTTTGTGACACTTTCCTCTTTCGGGCAAGAAATAAATGATAATGCCTATCTATTACGCAAGTACAAGGACAAAGATTCAATCTGGACAGTCTCTAATACTGGTTGCTATTACATGACAAATACAGGAATGAAGGAAAATCATTTTGGCTGGTTTCAAACTAAGGAACTACAAACTAAGCAAACAGATTTTTTCTATTTTGAAGCTGAGACTTTTGGCTCATTCCAACTTGTTTTTGAAATACAACTAGGAACAAAATCAATAAACTTTGACACAGCTTCAAAAATTAACCACCAATTAATTAATCATTTTTACGGGTATGCAAGAACTGATTTTGCTAATAAGAATAATACTGTTGACATTCTAAGTGGAATAGTTTCATTTAATAAAATAGATAGCGAGAATATTACTATTGACGGCAAAGTAAACGTTGACACAAAAAATCCTGTTACACATCAAGAAATTATTTTTAAGAAGTACAACTTGAAGATTCAGGGTTTGAAAAAGCTTTTAGAAAATGAGAGAAAAGAGAAAATCGAAAATGAGAAACAGCAAAAGAACCAAATGGGAGCATATGAACTTGTTTCTAACGAACGAGGTAAATTCTACGACTCGATTTTTAATTTGAAAAAATATCCAAACAATTCTCTTAAAGCAAAAATCAATAAAAAGACTTCATTCGACTTCACACTTGACAATAGCTACATTTTAATCAATGCAAACCTGACTGATTCAGCTAAACAAGAATTGACAGAATTATTGGGCTGTAATATTTTAGCCACCATTCAAGGAAACAAAAAGGTTTTCGTATTTCATTCGTTTTACGACCCAGTAAAAAATACAATAGACGATGAAACAAATTATTCTTTAAGTATTGAAATGGATAGCATCATTGTCGGAAAAACCTATCAAGCAAATGAATTTGCTGCTAAACTTGCATTTTGGCATTATGGACCAAATGGGTCTGCTATTACATCAAAAGAAACAACAGGCACTTTAACTATAACTGCAAGTAATGACAATAAAATATCTGGAACGTTAACTCTTAAATTTAAGAATATTGACAACACAAATTTTTTATTAAACGGCAATTTTGAATTACCCAAAATGAAACTAAGTGACATTTCGGATTTGGAAAGCAATATAAGACTGAAACTCAATAAATATTACAGCGAAGAATAACAGCACACAACAAAAAGATTTGGCAATAGGTTGAAAGAAGGAATAACAATGGAGCTACAAATCGCTATCAGCAGCAGTTCGGGCAGAAAATATAACTCAACTTTAGTTGTTAACTTCATCTTTAATATTTTAATCGGCTTCGGTTCTGTCTATGCTGGCTGAAGAATATATCCTCATAAACATTCGCTATGAGCTGCAGTAGGGCTGAACATAAATCCGGGCAAAAGAATTTAATTTCAACTTCAATTTTCCAATCGGCTCAAGTTTCGGGCTGAAGAAAACACAGGATATCAGCACAGCAGAAAGTCCAGAGTTAGGCTGCATGCTGGCGCCACATTCTAAATACTTTGAGCACTAATAAAATAAATAAATGCCCGATAATTCAGACGACGAACTTTTAGACAATCCGATAAAAACTCAATCGGAAAATTTTCCCGACGGAATTATCCCTGCTAATGACACGGAGGTTATTAACCCAAAACAAGAAACAGAAAATATGGAAGTACATCATCATCCTGACATTCATCATAAACCCAAAAAATGGAAAGAGTATTTTCTCGAATTCGTAATGATCTTTCTCGCCGTTACGTTAGGATTTATTGCGGAGAACCTGCGGGAGCACTTTACAGACAAGGCAAAGGAAAAACAATATATTGCGGGCTTTATTCGCAATGTACAGGACGATATCGCCAATCTGCGTCACGTGATTGAAGTTGATAGGCAGCAGGTAAAAGGAATAGACAGCATGTTGAAGCTTTCTCATGTAAACATGGCAATTGATTCTAACCGCAGATCATTTTATCATTTAGCCATTCAACATTTTTATAATTCAGCTTATTTTAGAAGTAACGACGCCACCTTACAGCAGTTAAAAAGCACGGGGGATTACAGGCTGATCGAAAAAGATCATGTTGCCGGTAGCCTTGCAAAATATGATAGTGATATTCACAACGACATTTATAGCCAGGGCGACCTTTACGTAGCGTATTTTAAAGAAATCTTATCGAGGTTTGATGAATTGACTGACATGACCATTTTTACAGACACTTCTTTTATAAAGGGAAAAATAGCGAATAATCCATTACCGCCTCTACGAGACGACAATGGAAAATTGCGCACTTTATTCAATAAAATATTTGTCTTTCGTGTAATTACAAATTCTTATGCTGAGAATTATTTAAAGCCGCAATTGGAAAAGGCAAAAAGCTTAATTGCATTTTTAAAAAAGAAATATGATATTAAAGATTAAAAAAAACGCACTTAAATTCATAAATCTCTTAACTCAACTCATTCCCAGCAATCCCTCTGTAACAGTGATTTTTTCTTTGAGTACTAACCTTACTATTAAAAGCTTGCTGGTAAAAATATAACAAGTGCTAAAATCAGGGTAACAGTTTCTCTTTTCTAATATAAGCAATATGAATCCAAGGCGTCATATACGTCGCCATCGTACTTATACTTGATGATCTTCTTCATGGGGAATTACAGTTTCCTTAGGAGAGAAGATAGGCCATTTAGTGAGACGATGATTCCATACGGGAAGGATATATTTTTGACGCAATCAACCCCTCTTTTGTCGTCATCGCCCTGCATTAATCATGACAGGGCCATACCTTTGCAATATTTAACTATACACAAACATGAAAACAATATTTGACAGGAAAACAAGAGAACAGATAATTAGCAGGATTAATTCTCTTAATGAAAACAGTACTGCTCAATGGGGCAAAATGAATGTTTCACAAATGATGAAGCATTGTTCGCAATGGGATGAAATGGCGTTGGGCAAAAAGAAATATAAACGATCATTTATCGGCAGGTTGTTCGGTAAGATGGCTTTAAAGGATATGATGAAAGATGAACCAATGAAGAAAAACCTGCCTACTGTTCCTTCTTTTAAAATAAAGGGAAATACTGATGTTGCTGAAGAAAAAAAGAAATGGCTCAGGTTAATTAACGAGTATGAGCATTTTTCAAACGACGGCTTTATTCATCCTTTTTTTGGAGCTATGACGAAAGAACAGACCGGCCACATGTTGTACAAACATATTGACCATCATCTCCGGCAGTTTAACAGTTAGCAGTTAGCAGTGAATTATGGTTTTGGCCTGAAAAAACAACATCTGCCGGTGGACACCTGGATACAAAGATTTGAGGAATGGCTTGTTATGCAAGGTTATCTTACCAATTAACGCTTTCGTCTTATACGCTCTCCTGGTTCTCTTTCGCAACAACGATTAATTTAGTCTGCTTATCGCAGATACAAACGTTTGAGGCAGGCCAAAGCCAAATGATAAAAGCTAAAAAGAAAAAGTAATTACCACCACAGCAAATGATGGTATATATCGACAAGCCTTGCAATTAGAAAGCCGATAGCAAACATAGAAATAGAAAATATGCTCCAGTAACTTTTTTGATTTTTTAATCTTATTTTGTAATACTTTATTTTTCAAAATCTTCGAAGTCTTTTAGTAAATCACTCATAAGTCACACTACTAATTAAACATCTTGGTTCCGCCAGTGTGGGTGTATTACTTTCAGGTGTCCACCTGGCAGTTCCTTGAATCACGCCATTTCATTTCTAAACGTTATAGTTAATGAATCTTCTTACCATAATTTTTTTCTCCTGCAGTTATAGGAAAAGTCAGTAAATTCTCCAATGGCGGAAGTGGGCAATTATAACCGGTAGTATAGGCACAATAAGGATTATATGCTTTATTAAAATCAATTATCACATGGTCATTCTTAATGTCTGAAATATAAAATTCAACGTAGCGGCCTCCGCCATAACTTTCAAAACCTGATGTTGCATCTCCAAAGGGAACAAACAAATATTCTTTAAGCTTCTGCTGTTTCATCAAGTCTTTAGATTGATAAACATATAAATGCAACAGTGAATCATGCAATTTGAAAGCAAGAAGCCCATACTTAAAATATTTCTTTTTCATGCCTGATGAAGTGTTCATATCAAACCCATCCTTGTCATCAATTTTTTTGAATAGTGCAGTTACACAATAATTTTTATCAATCTCATAGAACCGGATATACTTTTTATCTTCTTTACCAACTACCTCATGTGTGGCAATATAATTTTGCTGGTAGTTGGTAAGTGAATCTCTATAAGATTTTTTCTGGGCAAAAGATATTACTACAGATAAAATAAATAATAAAAAAAAGTAAGTTGATTTAAGAGTGTACAATTTTATAACCATCTATAAAAATACAGCAATCCCCTTTTAATAACAGAGGATGACTATGAACGTTTTCTATAATTTAATATGGCCCATCCATTAAATACTACTGCAAATCCAAAAACTGCAAGCAGTTGATTTTTTATATCTGCGAAGCCGCTGCCCTTTAATACAACCATTCGCATTACTTCTATAAAATAAGAAACCGGGTTTATTCTGGTAATGTATTGTGCCCATTCGGGCATGCTGTCTATTGAGGTATATAAGCCACCTAATAAAATAAAAATCATCATCATAAAAAATGAAATTAGCATAGCCTGCTGCTGGGTACTGGTATAAGTTGATACAAGCAAACCCAGTCCCAGTACGGCAAGCAGGTACACAGCAGCAAATGAATAGATAACCAGGAAACTTCCTGCGGGGATTATCCCGTAAAAAATCCGGGAAATGATCAGGCCGATGGTAAGCACTAATAAACCCAATATCCAAAACGGGATAAGCTTACCTAAAATGAATTGATATTTTTTTATCGGAGTAACATTTATCTGCTCAATGGTGCCGATCTCTTTTTCTTTTACAATATTTAATGAAGATAGAAAAGCGCCTACCATAGTTACGAGAATCACCAAAATACCCGGCACCATAAAGTATCTATAATTTTGCTGAGGATTGTACCAATTAGAAGACACTACATCAATATTTACCTCAGGACTGAAGCGGGGAAGTTGCAGCCATTGCAAACGCACTTCACTGTTAAAGTCCTGTATTATGTTTCGCAGATAAGCACCGCCTAAATTTGCCTTTACTCCATTAACGGCATTCACAGCTATAAAAAGTTTAGCCTCATCATGCTTAACAATATCCTTTTCAAATGATATAGGAATTTCTAAAATAAGATCGGCTTTATTTTTTTCAAGGTTCGCAAGTGATTGGCTGAAAGTTGCTGTGTAATCCTGCAATTGAAAATATCCTGACGCAGTAACTTTTGAAATCAATTGACGGGAATAAGATGAATGATCGTGATCTACCACATTAATATTAATATTTTTCATTTCATAATCTGCAGCCAATGGCAATATTAGTAACTGTATCATTGGCATTACAAAAATGATACGCAGTATAGCAGGATCACGGAATATCTGCCTGAATTCTTTCTGCAATAAAAACCGTAATGCTCTCATGCTAACCTTACCTTAAATTTTTTTAAACTTACTACCAGGAAAAAAATCATCATCCCTGTGAGAATCAAAACTTCTTTCCATATCAATAAAAATCCAACGCCTTTTATCATCACTGAAACTACAATAGTATAAAACCATTTTGCCGGAACTATATTTGAAATTACCTGTAATGGTAAGGGCATATTCTCGATAGGAAACATAAAGCCACTAAGCATAATGGTGGGTAAGAACATTCCGATAAGTGAAATAAACATTGCTGTTTGCTGAGAATCTGTAACAGATGAAATTAACAAGCCAAGGGCGAGTGATGTTAATGTAAATAATATGCTTACTAACATTAACAATGCAATACTCCCATTGATAGGTACGCCCAGCACAAATACACTCAGCAATAATATGCTTATGATGTTAACCACTGATAACAATAAATATGGTACAGCTTTAGCCATTACTATCTTCAATGGTTGTATCGGCGATACAAGCAATACTTCCATAGTGCCAATTTCTTTTTCACGAACAATAGTTATAGCAGTCATCATTGTGCATACTAACATTAATACCATAGCCATTACACCCGGCACAAAACTATAGGCCCCTTTTAGTTGCGGATTATACATCATCCGCATTTCTGTATTGATGGTGTAAGGCAACTTCCGATCATTAGTAATTCTTTCCTGGTAGCTCATAATGATGGCTGTTGCATAATTGATAAGCGTATTTGCAACATTAGGATCTGATGCATCAGCAACTAACTGGATCTGGGCTTTATTGAAATGCTGCAGGTCCTGATTAAAGTGTTGGGGAAAGATGATTGCCAGCTTTACTTTCCCAGCTTTAAATGCAGTTTCAATATCATTGTATGAATACAGATTTAATTCTACATCAAAATACCTGCTCGCATCTATTTCATTAATAATAGAAGAAGTTGCTGCATCTTTTGAATTATCAAGCACTGCAATTTTTGAATTCTTTACTTCGTTGGTTAATGCAAAACCAAAAATTATTATTTGCACAACCGGCATCAAAAGGAGGATAAACATTGTACGCTTATCACGCAAAATGTGATAGAACTCTTTTTTTACAAACGAGACAAATTGCTTCATACGTTTTTAGTTTGATCCGGATAAAACGGGCTAAGGCGGGGTAACCATCTTGACACGTGCTTCTTGTATTGAAGATATTGTTCGCCAAATTTTTTTTCAAGGTCAGGTTCTTCATATATAATAAAGTAAAGAGTATTGATAAAGAAGAATGATATTGCCCATAGTAATATATTCTTAGACCACAGTGTAAGCGCTTCGCCCAGCAAAACCGTAAATACTCCAAGTATCATTGGATTTCTAACGTACCTGTAAAGGCCTGTTATTACTAATTTTTTTGTAGGTGACCATGGAGCCAACGTGCCCTTACCAATTTTTATAAATGATGAGATGGTTACTATAATTATAGTTAATCCCGGGAGGATAAGAAGTAAGCCTAAAAGCAGATGAGCATCTTCATATATCTCCCGTTTTTTTTCGATCAACATAGGAACAACAACCAGCACGGTACCCGGAAGAATTAAAGAAAAGATTTGTTTTAATAAATTTTTCATACTTCGCTCCTTGTTGCTTTTCTTGCCAGTTTTAAAAACACTTCATCCATAGTCTTAGCCTGGTGAGTTTCTTTTAAACGCTTTGGTGTATCAAGTGCATCAATTCTTCCATCAACCATAATAGATACACGATTGCAATACTCTGCTTCATCCATATAATGCGTAGTTACAAAAATGGTAATGCCTGATTCTGCAGCCTGGTAGATCATGCTCCAAAATTCTCTTCTTGTCACCGGATCAACCCCTCCTGTTGGTTCATCTAAAAAAACAATCTCTGGCTCATGAAACACAGCAACTGAAAAAGCGAGTTTTTGCTTCCATCCTAATGGTAAGGAGCCTACTAATTTGTTGGCCTCATTTTCCAGACGTAATTGTTTAAGAAGCTCCGCAGTTTTCTCTTTTATAAAAGGATTATCCTTTCCATAGATACCTGCATAAAAACGAATATTTTCTTTTACCGTCAGGTCTTCATACAGCGAAAACTTCTGGCTCATATAACCAATATTCTTTTTAATATTTTCAGTTTGCCGGTAAACATCAAACCCTGCCACAGCAGCGGTTCCGGAGGTAGGTTTTAACAAACCGCAAAGCATCCGGATAGCAGTTGTTTTGCCTGCACCATTAGCGCCGAGGAAACCAAAGATCTCACCCTTTTTCACTTCAAAAGAAATGGCATCCACAGCAATAAAGTTTCCAAATTTTTTAGTTAGATGATCAACTGTTATTGCTTTGTTTTCTTTGCCGGTTTTTA
>JBDSAQ010000247.1:0-19177 GCA_039922095.1 Ginsengibacter sp.
CAAAAATTGGATCATAAATACTGGGTGCATATTTTGTTTCAGCTTTATCAAATCTTTTAAACTGGTCTTCTACTCTTTTAACAAAATTATTCCAATCGTTATTTTCTTTAGGCGACCAAAGTTTTTCGGATATTGCCAGCGCCCGTGGCCAGATCATATATTCAGCATGTCGCATATTATAAACCTGTTCAGTCCATAAATTAGCCTGACCGCCTTTAATATATTTGCTATCAACCCCTTCCGGTACGGGCTCAAACTGATATGCTTTTTTTAATCTCAAAGTTGCATAAACACGGGGCTCAATAACAGGATCACCCTGCATATAATCAATATAAGCGAAATCCGTCGGACTCATTACCACTTCATGTTTCATTTTGGCTGCTTCTATTCCTCCCTTCATACCACGCCAGCTCATTACCGCTGCGCCTGGGGCTAATCCTCCTTCTAAAATTTCATCCCAACCCAAAAACTTCTTTCCTTTTGATTCCACTATTTTTTCCAATCTTTTTTCGAAATAACTCTGTACTTCCGGCATATTTTTTAAACCTTCTTTTTGCATCAGGGCTTTTATGGCCGGGCTTTTTTCCCAAAAATTTTTCGGACATTCATCTCCTCCTACATGTATGTATTCAAAAGGGAAAAGCTGGGCTACCTGCGTCATTACCTTATCTAAAAACTCGTACACCTTTTCATTTGCAGGACAAAGTGTATTATCTAATAAAGCTATTGGCGGGTGACCATGAGACCAATCCATTATTTTTTCACCGGAACGAACCTGGTATTTATCAGCGCCTGGTGTACAGGATAATTCAGGGTAAGAAGCAATTGCGGCAAGACTATGGCCCGGCACATCAATCTCCGGTAAAATATTTACAAATTTTTCTTTTGCATATTGAACAAGTTCTTTAATATCATCCTGCGTATAAAAGCCTCCATAAGTGCGGGGCTCATCTGGTGCAGGTGGTGTAAACGTTCCGAAGTATCCGGTTTTTTTTACATTCCATGCTCCTACTTCGGTTAGTTTGGGTAAACCTTTAATTTCTAAACGCCATCCCTCATCATCAGTAAGATGTAAATGCAATAGATTGTATTTATATTTTACCATGTTATCTATAAATTGCTTTACTTCATTCTTAGTAAAAAAGTGACGGCTAACATCAAACATTAATCCCCTCCACCCGAACCGGGGATAATCAATAATATTACAGGCAGGCACACTCCAGTTAATTCCTGATACAGGTGCCTTTGCTTCAATTTCTTTCGGCGATAGTTGATATAAAGTTTGCACACCGTAAAATAAACCTGCTGGTGTATTAGCTGATATTGTAATGAGTGAAGAGGTAACAGTTAACTTATAACCTTCCTTTCCAATAACAGAATCTTTAATTAATAACAAGCGGATGATCCCCGATGTATTGTTAGATACTCTGGCTACAGTATTTACCTGTATATTTTTTCCTGTTGCGGATGATATTTTTTTTGAAAGATAATCTGCTACCCTTTTAATATCGGGCTTTAATGCAGGAATCTCTATTTGGATGGCATTTGTCAGGATAAAATTACCAATGCCTGGTTCATACAAAACAGGCTTTGGTATTATTAAAGCGGGGCTTTGGCCAATGCCATGAAAAATCATAATACAAAAGAGCCCAATCATTAATGGTTTCATCGTAAATATTTTAAACTCTAAAAATTAAAAATAACCGGGACAGAATTAAGCTAAAATTAAATATTTGTATTTAGTAATGTTTAATAATTTGTCTGGGCATGTTTTAATAATTTTCTTCCTGCTTACTATCTTTTTCAATTTGCTATTTCACCTCTAACCTTGTTAATGCTTCTTTTGCTTCAATAAAATTTTTATCATACAGTAATGCCATCTGATAATTTTCTTTTGCTTTTTGTACACTGTCTAATCTCTCATAGCATTTTCCCATCCAATAATAACCTTCATCAAAACTATTTTGTATTGTAACTGCCCGGGTCAAAACTTTTAGGGCGTCTTCATATTTTTTCTGCTCATACAGTATTATAGCTTTTTCACGGTAAGCAAACATATACGTATAGTCAGTGTTAATGCAGCTATCAAAAAAAATTAATGCATTTTTTTTATCATTTATATAGGTATGATACAATCCTTTTATAAACAGGGCTTCCCTTTTTGCTTTCGATCTGTCTGCAAATACTAATGCATCTGCCATAACAAGCGCTCTCGGGTTTTTTGTTTGGGCATATAATGTTCCAAGAGAGATAATGTATTCAGGCAAAGGATAAATATTAATGGCAACCTCATATGCTTTTATGGCCTTTAAAGTATCTCCGTTCTCGTACTGAAGTGTGCCCATAATATCCCATAGTTCAACATTACCTGAGTCTTTTTGAATAGCCAGGTTTGTTACATGTATAGCAGTATCGTAGCTCCCATTATTTCTGTAATATTCAATTAGGTTTTCTGTTAGCAATAATGAATCAGGATATTCTGAAATTGACTTCTTTAATTGGGCTTCCTGTGATATAAGGCCTTTCTCTTTGTGTTCCTCTTCATCATTCCGGCATGAATATAAAAGGACTGAAGCTGCATAAATAAGGAATAGATATCGTTTGACCATTAAGCAAATTTAAGCGCTTATAGCGCACCAGTATTAATAATATGCTATTTATTCTTTTACACTTCATATGCAATATCTGGATGCTTTTTTCGTATTTATATCGAAAAATTGCATGATACACAATAAACTGGCCGCCCTTATAATTGTTTCACTTTTTATTGCTTCTGGTTGTAATAAAAAGGATATAGTGACTAACCTGGCTCCAATTCAAAGTGAAAACAATAAAATTACAGGCGCTTCAGCTAATGAATTATTAGCATCTTCTAAATATACTTCCCTTAAAATTGAAATTCAATACATGCCCGGCTTTCCACCTGATGCAAATGCATTAAACAATACGATGGCATTTTTAAATTCTTTAATCAATAAACCCGCAGGTATCGTGGTTACACAAACACAAATTAATTCAAGCGGAAAATCTTCTATAGACATCAATGATATTGCTTCAATTGAACAGAATAATAGAACTACATTCAGCAGCGGAAATCAAATCTCGGTTTACATATTATTTGCCGATGCAGGTTACAGTGATCCTAAAGTTTTGGGCGTTGCTTACAGAAATACTTCGTTATGTTTATTTGCGAAAATTATTAATAATAATTCGGGCGCTATTGGGCAGGTTAGCAGAACTAAATTAGAAACCGCAGTACTTGAGCATGAAATAGGGCATATATTAGGGTTGGTAGATATTGGATCTCCCATGCAAACCAATCATAAAGATGGGGCTCATGGAAATCATTGCAATAATACTAATTGCCTGATGTATTACACATCTGAAACCACAGATCTTTTAGGGTTTTTAGTTACAGGGAATATCCCGGTTTTGGATGCTAATTGTATTAATGATCTTCATTTTAATGGAAGTAAATAGCTTCTATGGTAATAATTCTATCACTTCACAATCTTTTATTTCTTTGTCCACAATAACAAAACGAACAATAGTTCTTACTTTTTGCCATCCCTGTTTACCTGCTGCACCGGGATTTATATGCAGGCATTGGAGAGTATTATCAAACATTATTTTTAAAATATGCGAATGGCCGCAAATAAAAAGCCCGGGCCGATGTAATCTTAGTTCATTTTTTACAGAGGCATTATAATTAGGTGGATATCCACCAATATGTTTCATCATTACATCTACTTCTTCACACTTCCAGCGCAATGTTTCGGGATATACACTTCTTATGTCGGGGCCATCAATATTTCCATAAACTCCTCTTAGTAAAGATGCTTTGCTACCCTTACCAGAGCTATCTCTGACAAGTTTTTTTGCAATTTCCAAACTGCCAAAATCGCCGGCGTGCCATATTTCATCACAATATCTAAAATGTTCAAAAATGGTTTCATCTAAAAAATTATGGGTATCAGATAGTAATCCAATTCGTGTCATTGATAATAAAATAATTCAGCCTGCAATGTGTGAGGCAAATGATAGGAAAACCAGGTTACAATAGAAAATCAAATCATATACGCCCCATTTATTTCATCGCCATCAACTTCCACAATAATATGTTCCTGAAAGGTTGTGGCAACTGATAATCCTACATAGTCGGAAGTAACAGGAAAAGCTTTATGAGTTCTTTCAACTAATACAAGGGTTTGTATTTTTTTTGGAAAAAATGAGAGCATCGGCTTTATTGCATACAATAAAGTTCTGCCTTCATTTACCACATCATCTGCCACTATAATAACTTTATCATTCAGATCCATTGCCGGAGAAAGACTTATTTCCGAAAGCCCTTTTTTGTCAATACTAATTTCCATCAAATTTATTTGCCCTTTATAAACAGGCTGTAAAAGCTCTGCCATCTTTTTTGCAATCACTAACCCATTATCTTTTATACCGGCAAGTATAATCTCATCTTCATCAGCATTTCTTTCTAAAATCTCATATGCCATGCGTTGCAGTTTTTTTTGAACAACTTCTTTAGTGAGAAAATAATTTTTTGATGACATATAACATGAATTAAAAAAAACTAATTACACGAATTTAGATGAATAATTGTTTTGGCTTCCATTTCAATTACAATTGTGTTTTTTGATTCTTTTCTATGTGTTTTTATTCGTGTTTTAAATACTCTTCCTGTAAATTCGTAATATGCAAATTCTGCAACAAATATTTTTTATATTGATAACTGTGTTTGCCATATTTCTGTTTGGCAAAAAAGCAAAACAGATAAGAAGAAACATTTTATTAGGTATTGATGAAAACCTCTCAGAAAAACCTTATGAGCGCTGGAAGAATGTTTTGCTACTAGCCCTTGGTCAAAAAAAAATGTTCCGGTATCCTCTTGTGGCAATTATGCATTTTGTTATTTATGCCGGGTTTATTATCATCAATATTGAAGTATTGGAAATTGTGGTTGATGGCTTGCTGGGAACTCACCGCGGATTTGCCGGAGGTTTGGGCAGCTTATATTCTCTTCTTATTAATTTCTTTGAAGTATTAGCCATTGGTGTAATAATAGTTTGTATTGCTTTTTTAGCAAGAAGAAATATTGTAAAGCTTAAGCGCTTTATGAAACATGAACTTGATGGCTGGCCACGCAGCGATGCAAATTATATTCTTATTACTGAAATTATTTTAATGACTTTGTTTCTTACTATGAACTCGGCAGATAGGGCTTTGCAGTTGCAGGGAAATACACATTATATTGAACAGGGTAATTTTATCTTTTCGGGTTTAATGGCGCCATTGTTTAAAAATTTTTCTTCCAATACCCTTATGGCAATTGAACGCACATGCTGGTGGATGCATATCCTCGGTATATATGCTTTCTTAAATTATCTTCCATATAGTAAGCATCTTCATATTCTGCTCGCATTTCCTAATGCTTATTATGGCTCACTATTATCTAAAGGTAAAATGGATAATATGCCAAATATTCAACAGGAAGTATTGTATATGTTTAAACCGGAAGTAGCGCCGGTTAACACAGATGAGCAAACACAAAAATTTGGGGCAAAAGATATTTTTGATCTTAGCTGGAAAAATTTATTGGATGCGTATAGCTGTACCGAATGCGGAAGATGCACTGTAGCCTGCCCGGCTAATAAGACAGGTAAATTATTAAACCCCCGCAAAATAATGATGGATACAAGGGATAGAGCGGAAGAGGTTGGAAGAAACATTAATAAGAATAAAAACTTCACAGATGACAACAAAACTCTGCTTCACAATTACATAACTGAAGAAGAGTTAAGGGCTTGCACAACCTGCAATGCCTGTGTGGAAGAATGCCCTGTAAGCATTAATCCATTAGATATAATTCTTGAACTGCGCCGTTCACTGGTTATGGAAGAAAGCAATGCCCCGCAGGAATGGAATGCAATGTTCAGTAATATAGAAAATAATTTTGCTCCCTGGAAATTCAGCCCTGATGACAGGGATAAATGGACCCTGCAATAATACCTTAATAGTTGAATTCATCAATCCCTTTTTGCTAAAACTGATAGGGAAACGTTTACGGTGTTACTCATTATAGCGCTCGATTCACCAACAGAATAATCAAGACGGTTAAGTTCAAAATTACCTGCAAATAAATAATCATTCTCCTGTTGAGTGGCGGTAAAAGGAAACGAGATTTGTTTAGTAACTCCATGTATAGTTAACAAGCCAGTTAACTGAAATACTCCTGCTTTATCTGTTGCATCAATCTTCGTTGATTTTAAAGATATTACCGGGTATTTTTCAACATCAAAATAATTATCACTTTTTAAATGCTCATCCCGGTTTTCACTATCAGTATCTATAGTATTTACATCCACCGTTACATTAAAAAAAGATACAGCGGTATTTTGAGGATCAAAAGTAATTTGCCCTTTAAGATTTGAAAAATCCCCACCCGTGCTTATACCAAAATTTCTAATTGTAAAATGCACTTTGCTCCCTTTATCAACAGGAGTATAATGCTGCGATACTACAGGCAAAGAAAAAATCAAACTACAAATGGTTACTATAAAACAATTCATAAAATAAATATTTTTAATAAGGACGTAAAAAAGTAACCCAAAAGAAATAATGAGATGTTAAATATTTTTATCCGCTTCTCTTATAATACGATAATGCTTTTTTGTTGATTTTAAAAATCTGATACCTTTCATTAAGGGCCAGCATGGTATACCATTCCGGCGGTTGTACATGCTTATTGTAAATAATATTTTCCAATGCTTTAGAATTTCTTTATATGCACCAGCCAGGGTAAAACCCGTATCATAAAAATGATTTGGCTCAGCGCCACAGCCATTGTATTCTAAAATAGAAAAGTTTTTTCCCTGCTTTAAGTCTTCAATGGTGGAGCACATGATATCATAACGTCCATAAAAAAAATCATTTATAGGTAAACTTATATTGTCAATAAGTTGAATAAGCCTTTCATCTACCTGGTCTTTTAAATTAATAAAATGAGCGCCGCGATTATGATTGGCAGCATGGCTTAACATATATTTTTCGTCACGGGGTAATATCTTATCAAAATTAAACCCATGCTTATTTTTTAATTCATGCTCTCTTTTTTTTGCTTTAGAGTGCTGCATTATTAATTGATGAATCGTGTGTTTACCATCTCCGGTAACCTGCAACGGAATTTTATATAAAAAACCGGTGATCCCACCTTTTGGCTGGTTAGGATAACGATAATAAAAAATGCTTACTTCCATCGGATACTCAATAAGCTTCTGTATAATGTACTCTACGGGCACTTTTGAATGATACTCTTTAAGCTGCTCCTCAGTATCATATTTTCTGAACAAAATTCCCTGGCCGCCAACTTCGGGTTTTACAATCAGGGGAAAATTAATGTTATGTTCTATGATCTTTTTCTTTACATATTCAAAAGTTTCCTTTGGTTCCACATTTACAGTCGGCGGATATAAGTGATTTGGAAGAAGATTATACATTTCCCTTTTTGGCTCACCTTCCATGCCACCAAAAGTTAACTTAGGATTGCTGGGCGTAAAAAACCATACGGCTCCGGAACGGATAATATACCAAAGCCATACAGGCGCAATAGGTGCATAAAGCAATTTAAAAGGCCATGCTTCCCAATTAAATATCTTTTTTATTAACAGCTTCACATATTTGCATTAAAAAATAGCAGCTAAACTATAGCAATACTTTCATAAAATTTGTTTGTTGTATTTTTAATCAGGCAATAAATATCTATTATGCAAGTACCACTTATGGCTGAAATGTCGGCTGCAGACCAAACCCCTGAAGTGTTGTTTTGGGTTGGTTGCGCCGGAAGCTTTGACCAAAGAGCCCAAAACATTACTAAAGCATTTGCGGCAATTTTATTTAAAGTTGGAATTAAATATGCAATACTTGGCAAGGAAGAAATGTGTACAGGTGACCCTGCAAGACGTGCAGGAAATGAATTCATGTTTCAAATGATGGCCTATCAGAATATACAGGTGCTTAATGGCTATGGGATAAAAAAAATTGTAACTGCGTGTCCTCACTGTTTTAATATTTTAAAAAATGAATATCCTGAGCTGGGCGGAAATTATGAAGTAACACATCATGCAACATTTATACAGCAGTTAATTAATGAAGGAAGAATAAAAATGAAGGAAGCAGGAAATTTTAAAGGGAAAAAAATAACCTATCATGATAGTTGCTACCTCGGCAGGGCCAACAATATTTATGAAGCTCCAAGAAAAGTTTTAGAAGCGCTTGACGTTGACCTGGTTGAAATGAAACGCTGCCGGAGCAATGGCCTTTGTTGCGGTGCAGGAGGGGCACAAATGTTTAAAGAGGAGGAAAAAGGTAATATTAGAATAAATATTGAAAGAACAAATGAGGCCCTGCAAACAGGTGCATCAATAGTTGCAGCAGCTTGTCCTTTTTGTAATACTATGCTGACTGATGGTGTAAAAGCGGGTGAGAAGGAAACAGATATTAAAGTGCTCGATATTGCAGAATTGGTAGCAGAATCTATGCAATAACCATAAATCTTACTGCAATCTACTTTAACTTTGTAAAATGAATTTACAATTCCAGAAGGAGATACCTGAACATTTTGCAGATGACTCAAGGGTTTGGATTTACCAAAGCAACAGGCAATTTACAATTACCGAGGCTTTGCAGATTGATGAGCTGCTGGGAGATTTTACCTCTACATGGAAAAGTCATGGTGCTGAGGTAAAGGGTGTGTCAAGGTTATTCTTTGGACAGTTTATAATTTTATTAGCAGATGAAACAGCTACAGGAATAAGTGGTTGCAGTACTGATAACTCTGTAAGATTGATAAAGAATATTGAGCAGGATTTTAATGTCAGTTTATTTGACCGTAGAATGCTCGCCTTTATAATAAAAGAAAGAATACAAATAATTCCTTTAGATCAGATGGATGCTGCAATAGAAAGTGATTTGATATCTCCGGATACTTTATATTTTAATAACACCATTCAAACGAAAAAAGAATTAATTGAAAACTGGATAATTCCTGTTAAAAATAGCTGGCTAATAAAAAAGTTTTTATCCCTGTCAGGAAATATCCCTACCTGATCCAACATAATTCAGTCATCTTCTCCCGACAGATATTATTATCTTTGCGGCTCTAATTTATTTAATGATATGCCAGAGGTGATGATAGATAAAACACATGATGAAGTAAGGCAGGGTGAAGTTTTTAGCTTCGGCCAATCAATAGAGCAGCTTCCTTCAAAAAAATTCTATATAGAAAGCTACGGCTGTCAAATGAATTTTGCCGATAGTGAAGTCGTGGCTTCAATTTTACAGGATAACGGGTTTGGATGTACGGATATTATAGATGAAGCTGATCTGATCTTTTTAAACACTTGTTCTATACGCGAAAAAGCAGAGATCACGGTACGTAAGCGTTTAACAGAATTTAAAATATTAAAAAAGAAAAATCCAGGCATATTAGTAGGTGTATTAGGCTGTATGGCAGAAAGGCTGAAATCAAAATTTATTGAAGAGGAACAATTGGTGGACCTGGTGGTTGGGCCGGATAGTTATAGATTTTTACCAGCTTTAATACAAGATACAGAAACCGGGCAAAAAGGTATAAACGTTTTACTTAGCCGTGATGAAACCTATGGGGATATTGCTCCTATCCGATTAAACAGCAATGGAGTTACTGCTTTTGTAAGCATAATGCGGGGTTGCAATAATATGTGTTCCTTTTGTGTGGTGCCCTTTACCCGTGGAAGGGAAAGAAGCAGGGATGTAAATTCAATTATAAAAGAATGTACACAATTATTAGAGAATGGCTATCGTGAAGTTACCTTATTAGGCCAAAATGTTGACAGCTATAATTGGAGCCCCCTCCAAACCTCCCCCCACGGGGGAGGCTTAGGCAACCCACTTACCAGGCAAACGGCCAATCTGAGTCAGCAAGTCTCCGACGTTGGGGGAGATCCGATAGCAATCGGATTAGAGGGGACTTCAGTTTCCTTTGCAAACCTTCTTGAAAGGGTTGCACAAATCTCTCCATTGCTCCGTGTTCGTTTTTCAACTTCTCATCCAAAAGATATTACAGATGAAGTATTGTTTACCATGGCTAAATATGATAATATCTGTAAATATATTCATCTTCCTGTGCAAAGCGGCAGTACCCGTATTTTGAAAATGATGAACAGGACTTATACAAGAGAATGGTATCTGAGTAAAATTGAAAGAATACGCGAAATACTGCCTGGTTGCGGGTTATCAACAGATATTATAACAGGGTTTTGTACAGAAACTGAAGATGATCACCGGGAAACATTAAGCCTGATGGAATATTGCAAATATGATCTTGCTTATATGTTTTTTTATTCTGAAAGGCCAGGCACATTAGCTGCAAGAAGATATGCAGATGATGTACCAGAGGCAATCAAGAAGAAAAGATTACAGGAGGTGATAGCATTGCATCGCATACAATCATTGGTCAGCATGCAAAAAGAAATTGGTAAAAAGGTTAAAGTATTAATAGAAGGAGATTCAAAAAAAAGTAATGAACACTGGGCAGGAAGAAGTGATAATAATAAAGTGGTAGTATTTCCTAAAACTAACAATAGTTTATTTAAAGGAAGCTACGCTGATGTGCTTATTACAGAATGTACAGCAGGTACTTTAATTGGGAATTATAAATAAAATTCTTCCGTTAGGAAAATAAGGTTTATGGATCAGCAAGCAATTAAAAATCGTTTTGGAATTATAGGCAGTTCCCAGGCTCTCAATTATGCACTTAATGTGGCAATACAGGTTGCTAATACTGATTTAAGTGTATTAATAAATGGAGAGAGCGGTGTAGGTAAAGAAGCATTTTCCCTTATAATTCATGCACTCTCTGCAAGAAAACATAACCCTTTTATAGCAGTAAACTGTGGTGCTATCCCTGAAGGAACAATTGATTCTGAATTATTCGGACATGAAAAGGGTTCTTTCACCGGCGCTGTTGATAGCCGAAAAGGTTATTTTGAAACAGTGAATGGCGGCACTATTTTTTTAGATGAAATAGGCGAGATGCCACTTGGTACACAAGCCCGGTTGTTAAGGGTTTTGGAAGCAGGGGAATATATTCGTGTAGGTTCATCTAAAGTTCAAAAAACAGATGTAAGGGTTATTGCAGCAACTAACAAAGATCTTTTAGAGTTTACACAAAATGGTAAATTCAGAGAAGATCTTTACTACCGGTTAAATACAGTTCCAATAAGAGTTCCAGCCTTGCGTGACAGGAAAGAAGACATCCCATTATTATTTAGAAAATTTGCTGTAGATTTTGCTGAGCGCTACAAATCCCCCCCGGTTCAACTGGATGATGAAGCAAAATCTGTGTTAATTAATTATCCATGGCCGGGCAATGTTAGAGAATTAAAGAATATTGCGGAACAGATATCAGTTCTTTCACAGGATAAGAATATAACAGGAGCTATATTAAGAAAATTTTTGCCTGAAAATAATTATTCCCGGTTACCCGTTCTGGCATCTCCACAAAGTGGAGGTACAAATCAAAAAGAGTTCAGTAATGAGAGAGAAATACTTTACAAGCTTTTTTTTGATATGAAAAAAGACGTTACCGAATTAAAGAAAATGTTTTTTGATATAATCCAAAATCCCTCTTCAATAAATACAGATAGGTTTCATTCTGAAAATATTTTAGAGCATTATCAAAATGATAATCCATCTCCTAACATGCAACCGTCACAACCTGTGATCCTGAACAGTAATAATGGTATTCATCAGCATGAAGAAGTGGAGGAATCGTTAAGTATAATGGATAAGGAAAAAGAATTAATAATTAAAGCATTAAAAAAACATCGGGGGAAACGCAAAGATGCTTCAATGGATCTTGGAATAAGTGAAAGAACGCTGTATCGCAAACTGAAGGAGTATGACATTAATGAATAAGAAAATTGAAACATTATACAATTGTGTAATGAGGTATTTTTCTCCAATAAAAATAATTGCAGCATATTGTATCTTACTTATAACTTTTAGTTATGCCACCTGCAAATATTCTACAAAAGACACCTCCCCCATCCCTGCGGAAATAAAGACATTCAGGGTTAATTATTTAGAAAACAAAGCGAGGTATGTAAACCCGACAATAACCCCACAGGTAACTGAAAAATTAAAACAGAAGATAATTGGTCAAACGCGGCTGCGCCAAACAAACAGCGAAGATGCCCATTATGACATCAGTGGTTATCTTTCTGATTATAGCGTAACAACTACAGGTATTGCCAATCAAAATGCCACTACCAACAGGCTTAATGTTTCTTTTCATCTAATTTTTAAAAACACTCTAGATCAAACAAAAGATTTTGAGACAGATCTTACACGTAACTATGATTTTAATGCCCAATTAACTTTGCCGCAGGTAGAATCCAGTTTGGGAAGCGATATCATTAAGAATCTTGTGGATGAAATATTCAATAAAATATTTTCCAACTGGTAATTTCATTTCGTATTATGGATAACGGCAACCAGCAACTAAGTTCCCTAAAAATGGAAAGTTTCAACGAGGAGGAATTGGCTGTTATAGCTAAGGAGTATCCATATTATTCACCTGCCCAGTTCCGGCTTCTTTCTATGTATAAAAAAAATCAGCATAAAAATTTTGACGAACAAGCTTCTCTTACCGCTTTATTTTTTAATAATATAAAATGGCTGAATTGGCAATTATTTTATCACAATAAACTCGAAGATAATCACATTGATAATGTAGTTTCGGTTGCACCTGGTTCACAAATACATTCTGAACAAACACAAGAGCTTACAAAAGTTCCTACAAATAAAAATGAGGAAGTAATTGCTTTTGAACCTTTGCATACCATAGATTATTTTGCATCACAGGGAATAAAGATCAATGAAGAAACATTAACAAATGACAAACTCGGAACCCAGCTCAAAAGTTTTACTGAATGGCTCAAAAGCATGAAAAAAATTCATTCAGATAAAATGCCTCAAGGGGATGAACAAACTGATAAAATAATTCAGCATATAGCAGAGAGTTCAAACGAGGAGGTTAATGTGGTTACAGAAGCCATGGCGGAGGTTTTGCAAAGCCAGGGGAAAATTAAACAGGCAATTGAAATGTATAACAAATTAAGTTTGAATTATCCCTCTCAAAGTGCTTACTTTGCAGATAAAATTCATAGTTTAAAATCAGTGTAATATGTTGATCATTTTTGGAATTTTAGTACTTATTGCTTCAGTAATATTAGGACTAATTATATTAATACAAAACCCAAAAGGAGGTGGCTTATCAGCTTCATTCGGAGGCATAGGAAATCAACTAATGGGGGTTAAAAAAACAACAGATATACTTGAGAAAGGCACCTGGCTTTTTGCAGGAATTGTGGCTATATTGTGCTTAACTTCCGCATTTTTTATTCCTAAAGCAAGTGGAAATGAACAAAGGGATCGTTTATTGAATGAAGCTCCGGCGGGAACTTCTGCTGCTCCTAAGCAAAATTCTGTTCCATTACAAACTAATCCACAACCTCCAGCCAAGCCTTCTTAATAATTTTAATAAGAGCTGATACCCCGTCAATAAAGGCGGGGTATTTTTATTAATGACATGTATAGTTTTTGTTGAATAACATTGTGATAATAAAATGAAAATTAAAGGCAGGCTGATACTGGTTTTTTTTATTGCAATTATGATTGCTGCAGGTTTTATAGGGTGGCAATTATTCGGCCCAACTATCAACACTCCACGAGGCAATTTTTTTTATATAAAGACTGGATCAACCTACCAAAATGTAAAAGATAATCTTACCCATGAAAACATAGTAAACAATATTGGGGTATTTGACAGGGTATCTGAATATTTAAATTATAACAGGACAGTTAAGCCTGGAAAATATAAAATTACAGAAGGGATGAACCTTATTAATCTGATCAGAATGTTAAGGTCAGGTAATCAGACGCCGGTCAATCTGGTGATCACTAAACTGAGAACAAAAGAAGATCTTGCTAAAAAAATAGGAGATAATTTTGAGTCAGATTTACCCGCCGTTACCCAATTTATAAATAACCCGGATTCGCTTTCACAATACAATTTGGATACTAACACAGTGCTCACTGCAGTTATTCCAAACACTTATACATTTACCTGGAACACTACTCCTTCAAAAATATTTAAAAGGCTTTATGCCGAACAGCAAAAATTCTGGAATCCCCGAAGAGAGGCTGCAGCCGCCGCATTAGGACTTGGTAAAAAGCAAGCTTACATTCTGGCTTCAATTGTACAAGAAGAGTCCAATAAGAGGGAAGACAAAGAAAAAATTGCAAGTGTATATATAAACAGAATGCGGATAGGAATGAAGCTGGCGGCAGATCCTACGATTAAATTCGCAATGAAAAATTTCGGGTTAAAACGTATTTACTTTAAACATCTCTCCTACCCCTCCGCTTATAATACTTATTTAAACCCAGGCTTACCACCAGGGCCAATTTGTACACCATCAATACAAACAATTGATGCAGTATTAAATGCACCTGCAACTGATTATTTGTTTTTTGTTGCAAAACCTGATTTCTCCGGCTATTCCAATTTTGCTAACACCTATGAAGAACATAAAAGAAATGCAAAGGCATATCAGCAGGCATTAGATAGCATTATCATTTTAAAACAAAACAGTAACTAACATTATAATGTAATTTTACTTTACTATCTTATTGTTGAACTAACAATATACCTACTTGAACAAACTGGAACGTATAATATATAAAACCCCACCCGGAGATTTTTTTATGAAAAAAAGTAAAGGCTGGGTCCCTCCCGGCTTTGAGGGTATTGCTTTTTATGATGTTATGAGTTTCTTCCGGAGTCGTTTTAGTATACCTAACCTCACTGAACGGGCGGCAGCTATCTCGTATAATTTCATCATGTCTGTACCTCCCACTTGCCTTTTTCTTTTTACATTAATTCCGAACCTCCCATTCATTTCTAAAAAAAGTTTAAAAAAAGAACTGCATAGCCTGATAGTTGATATTATCCCTGCAAAAACCTATAACACAGGTCTCATACAATTTGTTGATAGTTTCATTAATGGTTCAAAAATCGGTCTTATCTCGTTCAGTTTTGTTCTGTCTCTTTTCTTTGCATCAAACGCCATAATGGGAGTTATGCGCTCCTTTAATAAAGATCATATCGGGTTTTTAAAAATCAGGGGGTTAAAAAAAAGATGGATCGCATTAAAGCTTACTACATTGTTATTTACACTTTTAATGGTATGCTTAATACTCCTGCTGCTGCAAAGCAACATTTTAAACTGGCTGGGGATTAAAAACAAATCAATAAAAGACCTGATACTTTACGGTAAATGGGTATTGATAATTGCCCTTATATTTTATTCATTTGCTTTTATTTATAAATATGCCCCGGCTACCACAAAAAGATGGAAGCTGGTATCACCCGGCGCAGTACTGGCTACTTGTCTCAGCATTCTTTTCACTATTGGTTTTTTTTCATTTTTAAATAATTTCGGACGCTTTAATGTATTATATGGATCCATAGGTACCATTATGGTTTTTATGATACTTGTGTTTATTAATTCATTGGTAATTTTAATTGGGTTTGATTTTAACGTAAGTATAAAAACATTGAAGGCTCTCTCTGAACAAAATAAACAATCAAGCGATGAGTCCGATATTTCCAAACCCGGGTAATTATTAACAATAATATTTCTATCCGTTTTTTAATTTCGCACAATGAAAAAGAAAATAATACTATCATCCGCCTCAATTCTATTATTCTTTATTATATTCTCTTTTAAAACGGTAAATACAAATGTTTTACCAATAGGCAGTGAACTGCCTAAAAGAGATTTAAAATTGTTAGATGTTAATGGAAATAAAGTGAGTATGAATGAAGCTAAAAAACAAAATGGCTTATTGGTAATGTTTACCTGCAATACATGTCCTTATGTTATAAAAAATCAACAAAGAACAAACGCTGTTTGTAAATATGCCCTGCAAAATAATATTGGTGTTATCTTACTAAATTCTAATGAGAATGAGCGTAACGACGATGATAGTTATAAAGCTATGCAGGACTACGCTAAAGAGCAAGGCTATAAATGGTATTATGTAGTTGACAAAGACAGTGAGATAGCAGATGATTTTGGGGCAAATCGTACCCCTGAATCTTTCTTGTTTAATAAAGATCTGAAGCTTAGCTACCATGGTGCTATTGATGATAACCCCGGCGATGATAAGAATGTATCAAGACAGCATCTTAAAGAAGCCATTAGCCAACTTGTAAACGGAAAGGAAATTGCTGTAAAAGAAAGCCGCAGTGTGGGTTGTGGTATTAAGAGAAAAGAATAATAAGAATATTATACACCTAATGCTTTTTTTAACTCCCTCTCAAATTCTTCAGGCTTCATTTTTTCCTCAATAAACTTTTTATACCCTTTTTTTTTATTAATAATAAATGTAGAAGGAATTGCGCCGCTCCAACTTTTATCAATTTTAGGACAAAAATAATCTGCATTGCTTTCGTTTAACCAAACAACCTGGCTGCTGTAATTATTTTTCTTTACGAAAGCTTCAATTTTACCGGGAAAGAAATCAGGAAGATCTAAACTGACTAATAAAATTTTTACTTTCTGATCTGTATATTTTTGGCTGATGCTTTCCAGGTAAGGCATCTCCTCAATACAGGGTTTACAAAATGTTGCCCAAAAATTTATAACCAAAACCGAGTCGGAATTATCTATGTAATGAACAACGTCTTTAATTTTCCATGAAGAAATGCCTTGGGCTTTTACAGTTGTAAAAGTTACTGCTGCAAATAAAAATATTATTATTAAAGCACGTACAATTCTCATTTTACTTTTTATAAAAGTACAGTATAAATCAGCCTGCTGACCTGTTCATTCTGGTTTTTAACAGTTTTGCGCTTTCCTCATTTCAAACTATTTTCGTATCGAAATAAGTATATCAGTACACGACTTATTCTAAACCTCTAATCAAAAATCATTAATTTAAAATTAATATGGCATACGATGTAATAGTTTTAGGAAGCGGGCCCGGTGGCTATCCTGCAGCAATAAGAGCTTCACAGCTTGGCAAAAAAGTAGCCATAGTTGAGAGAGAAAGTCTAGGAGGTATTTGTTTAAACTGGGGATGTATACCAACAAAAGCGCTGCTGAAAAGCGCACAGGTTTATGAATATGCAAAGAATGCCGCAACTTATGGTATTGATGTAAATTCCCCCTCTGCAAATTTTGAAAATGTTATTAAACGGAGTCGCGGGGTGGCTGATAAAATGAGTAAGGGAGTTCAGTTTTTAATGAGAAAAAATAAAATTGAGGTAGTTATAGGCAATGGCAAATTAATAGCTCCGGGAAAATTAGAAGTTACTGCTGCCGATGGCAACAAGCAAATTCTTGAAGCAAAAAATATTATTATAGCAACAGGTGGCAGGGCGAGGGAATTGCCTTCATTACCTATTGATGGCAAAAAAATTATTGGTTATCGTGAAGCGATGGTATTGCCAATACAACCAAAAAGTATGATTGTGGTTGGCTCTGGGGCAATTGGTGTTGAGTTTGGCTATTTCTATAACAGTCTTGGAACAAAAGTTACTATCGTTGAATTTTTGCCAAGAGTGGTTCCGGTAGAAGATGAGGATATCTCTAAAGAGCTGGAAAAACAATTAAAAAAACAAGGCATTGATATTTTAACTAACAGTGAAGTGCTGAGTGTTGATACAGGCGGTGAAGGGGTAAAGGCAAAAGTGAAAACTCAAAATGGCGAAATAACAATTGAAGCAGGTATAGTTTTAAGCGCTGTGGGTGTTGTTGCAAATATTGAAAACATAGGACTTGAAGAACTTGGAATAAAAACCGACAGGGGAAGAATAACAGTTGATGGCAACCTTCAAACAAATGTGCCCGGAATTTATGCAATTGGCGATTGCACACCTAACCAGGCATTGGCACACAAAGCAACAAAAGAGGGCATAAATGCAGCCGAACATCTTGCGGGCCATAAACCAGACCAGATTGACTATACAAATGTTCCCGGTTGTACTTACTGCTCACCTGAAATTGCCTCTGTTGGCCTCACAGAAAAAGCAGCAAAGGATGCAGGTTATGAAATTAAAGTTGGCAAATTCCCTTTTTTAGCCAGTGGTAAAGCAAGCGCTTCCGGGGCTCTGGAAGGTTTTGTAAAAGTTATTTACGACGCCAAATATGGGGAATTTTTAGGTTGTCATATGATTGGCAACAATGTAACTGAAATAATTGCTGAAGCTGTGGTAGCAAGGAAATTAGAAACTACAGCACATGAAATATTAAATGCTATTCATCCCCATCCAACAATGAGCGAGGCTTTGAAAGAGGCTACAGCAGTGGCTTATGGAGAAGCAACAGATATTTGATTTGTGGGTTGGTTGTATTATTGCAATTCTTAAATAATTGCACCTTTAAGGTCAATTTTTAAGGATACTATGATCTTTTCAATTTCTATTAACACCCTGATCTCATGACTCTGAGGGTAAATAAGCTTTAAACGATTATTTAAATTCCTGAGAATAATATTGTTTCCCTCAATAAGAGTGGATGTATCCATAGGCTTATTCCAACTGATTAACATCTCAAGCATTTTATTAACAACACTAATCTTTATATCAATTTTTTTATTGCTGACATTTAAAACAGACACCTTGTTAAATGCATTTTCAATGCATTGCAGCAATATAAAAGATGCAATGCTCTCTGATTCCATATTGCCCGAAATATTGAGGTTTACCTCTATTACCTCTTCTCTTGTACATTGTTCTAATTCTATATATTCCCTTACTAATTTTATCTCTTTGAGTAAGCTAACTTTGGCATTTGTATGCTCATAAGTAACATTAATCAGCAGTTCATTTATTTTTCTTAGCACATTAGGAATATCAACAGGCTTTTGCATAACCACTAGTTCCACCCTTGAAATAATATCAGCAAGAAATGCAGGCTGCATTGCAGAATTGCCTTTTTCAGTTTGCAGCTTTATTTTTTCATTTTTTAGAAGATCAATTTCTTTTTGTTTTATAAAGGAGATTTTGCCAAGTTTAATTGCGGCAGCCATACAACCTTCCATGTTTATCTGGCTG
>JBDSAQ010000248.1:0-3185 GCA_039922095.1 Ginsengibacter sp.
TACTTCCGCCAGTCAGTATAATATGAGGGGTGAAAAAATAAAATCTACCCGGGGAAGAAAAAGTCTTAAATCTTTTAATATTGAAGCAGACCTTATAGACATACCTGATGATGATAGTTTATTTAAAAAAGCATATTATTCTATTGGTGATGTGGCGCACATGTTTAAGCTGAAAGCCTCGTTAATTCGCTTTTGGGAAAATGAATTTGATATTTTAAAGCCAAAAAAAAATGCAAAAGGCGACAGATATTTCCGCCCTGAGGATGTAAAAAATTTAAAATTAATTCACCATTTACTAAGAGAAAGAAAATATACTATTGAAGGCGCTAAAGATTTTTTAAAAAATAATAAAAGCGGGGTTGAAAAATTTGAAATAATATCATCATTAAAAAAATTGAAATCGTTTTTGCTTGAATTGAAAACAAGTTTGTAACTCTAATGAATAATGTAATGATAAAGATGAGGTTTATATTAACATTCGCTTTTGTTGTAATAACTGTATTAACAATGGCCCAGAGGCCATATGAGATTATTGATGATAGCAATCATCCGGAAAGCAAAATACTTAAAGGATTAATAAGTAAGGATATTTTAAAAAGTGATACTGCATATAAATGGTATTCTGAAAATCAAAAAATATATGCACACCCTGATACCGCCATTGTAAATGCTTTTAAGAGGAATAAAGACAGTGTTAGCTACATCATTTTTGGCGGAACATGGTGTGAAGATACTCAGTTCATTTTACCTAAATTTTTTATACTGCAGGAGAAAGCAGGTGTTTCAAATGAGCACATTACTTTGTATGCAGTTGACAGGCAAAAGCAAACATCAGGAAATTTATCTTTAGCTTTTAATATTAAAAATGTGCCTACCATTATTATAATGAAATATGGAAAAGAATTGGCCCGTGTGGTAGAATATGGTAAATCCGGAAAATGGGATAAGGAACTCGCTGATTTTTTAAATTAAAGTATTTTTTAAGTGCCTGTTTATATTGAGACCACTGTATAGGTTATTAAACTTTTGATATTTTTTTTGTCAAAAAGTCAAATTTAATTTTTGGTAGTTAATTTGATTGACAAACTATAAATTCAAAGAAATGACAAAGAAACTTCCTGATCTTAAATTATGTATTATCCTGGATGTGATTGGATGTTTATCATACGCTGTTCCTTTTTTGGGTGAGTTCTCTGATCTTGTTTGGGCGCCCCTTTCAGGCTTTATATTTTATTTTATATTTGGCAGTCGCCTTGGCACCATGGGTGGCATATTTTCTTTTATTGAAGAATTATTACCCGGGCTGGATTTTATTCCAACTTTTACTATCGCATACTTCATAAGGAAAAATGAGAGGCTTAAATCAGAGTTTATTCCTAAATATTTGGGCAAACCAAATAAAGATTTTTAAGTGAATTTTCTTTTTGGATTTCTTTTTTGATGAAATAAAGAAGTGATAATAATTATTTGTTTCGGCTCATCAATAAAATAAACAATGGAGAATGGGAATTTTTTAGTTTTTATTTCATGAAAATGTTTATAGGAGTTGCGAAATCGCCCAGGGCCTTTTTCAACTTCATCAAGAGTTTCCTGAATAACAGAAACGAAGTCACTGGCTGCCTGAAAACTTCTGTTTTTATACCATGATATTGCTTCTATGTATTCCTTTGCTGCACGTTTGCGAAACCTGATTTCGTAAGACATTATGATTTTTTGCCCTGCAATAATTGCTCTGCAATTTTATCAATCTCATCTTTAGAAATACTTTCACCTTCTTTTTGATAAGAAGCAAACTCCGCATCAAGCTCTGATTTAAAAGCATCAGAATATTCTTCGTCCTGAAGAAGATGAAATACTGCCTGAAGCTTATCATCAGTAGAATTATCAATCAGGGTATGAAGCTTTTCACGAAGAATTGTTGTTTCCATAAAATTTTTTATACGAATTTAATAATTATCTTTTGTTTAGATGTACATATATAATTCGTTCTTATTAATGGCTTTATTTCATTAAGCACTGTAATTTTACATCCCTTATGTCTTTCAAACTCGAATCTTCTTATAAGCCTGCAGGTGATCAGCCTGAGGCTATATATAATCTTACACAAGGAATATTACAGGGTGAGAAACATCAAACCCTGCTTGGTGTTACCGGGAGTGGTAAAACATATACTATTGCAAATGTTATACAAAATGTGCAAAGGCCAACCCTTGTTCTTACCCATAACAAAACTTTAGTGGCGCAATTGTATGGGGAATTCAGGCATTTTTTTCCTGATAATGCAGTTGGATATTTTGTTTCCTATTACGATTATTATCAGCCCGAAGCTTATATGCCGGTGAGTGATACTTATATAGAGAAAGACCTTAGTATAAATGAAGAACTCGACAAACTCAGGCTGCAGGCTACTTCGCAGTTGTTAACTGGCAGAAGGGATATTATTGTGGTGGCAAGTGTAAGCTGTATTTATGGTATTGGAAACCCTAAAGATTTTGCAGAAGGTGTGGTACGCATCCAGTCCGGGCAAAGAATAAGCCGGCAGGGATTTTTACATTCCCTGGTAAATGGATTATATTCAAGAACACAGGGAGATTTTGCAAGAGGAACTTTCAGGGTTAAAGGAGATACTGTTGATATCAATCTTCCTTACATGGATTATGGTTACCGCATTACTTTTTTTGGTGATGAAATTGAAGACATTGAAACATTAGAATTAAGCACAGGAAAAAGGATTTCTAAAATTGATAATGCCGCCATATTTCCAGCCAACTTATACATTGCACCAAAAGATAAACTGCAGGATATTCTGGCAGAGATACAAGATGAATGCGGAAGGCAAACTGATTATTTTAAAAGCACTGGGAAATATATTGAAGCACAGAGAATAAGTGAGAGGGTAAATTATGATGTAGAAATGATCCGTGAGCTGGGTTATTGCAACGGAGTTGAAAATTATTCAAGATTTTTTGACAGAAGAGAACCTGGTACCCGGCCGTTTTGTTTGCTGGATTATTTTCCCAGTGATTTTTTATGTGTGGTTGATGAAAGCCATCAAACCATTCCGCAGGTAAGTGGTATGTATGGCGGCGATCGTTCAAGAAAATTAATTTTAGTGGATTATGGTTTCCGTCTGCCGTCAGCGTTAGATAATCGTCCATTGAATTTTAATGAGTTTGAAAGCATGT
>JBDSAQ010000249.1:0-18329 GCA_039922095.1 Ginsengibacter sp.
TTGCAAATCTTTTAAATCCATTAATACGTGGCTGGCAAAACTATTACTGTCACTTTATCAAAAGAGACCTGAACAACCTGTGGCGCTTTGTAAACCGGCGGCTTGAAAAATGGTGCAAATGGAACAAACGGCTGAACTTGCGCAAGAGCCGAAGATGGCTAAATACATTGTACAAGATGCAACCCAGTCTGTTTGCCCATTGGAGTGTATGCGCTGCTTACTAATTGATAACATCATCTTGAAGAGCCGTATGAATCGAGAGGTTCACGTACGGTTCTGTGAGGAGCAGGGGGGTGTGATCCCCCTTGCTTACTCTACTGGTGGTTAGTTGCAATCAGCACACCCACTTTGACCTCACGAATTCCTTTTTGCGTTCAGCCTTTATTTCTTTTTCAAAACTTATAATTCGCCCTTTATAAAAAATGCTACCATTAATTTTTATATCATAGAACTTGGTCTTGTCAATATTTTTTGGTTGAAAGAAGAAGTCGATAGTCTTGTACGGAACGTGATTTATCGTAAGTATTTTGCAATAGTCTGGCAAAGTCAAAAAGGTTTTTGCTTTTACATACATTTCAGTCGTTGATGTGTCGGTGTATGCAGAAACTTCCAAAATAGGAATTTCGTCATTAGGATTGTCAATATTTGAAAAAGAAACTTCCAGTGTTTTTACAATAATTGTGTCTGTTATATTTTTAAAGTATAAGTAGGTCGCAACTTCATTCTGGGCATCTATGACTATTAATGGTTCAATTGTAAAACTGTCAGCAAGAACAATATTCTTATTATTGTCTTTGAATTTTAAAACATTCCTGTAGTCATAAGAAAGGTCAAGATATAGCAGTCCAAATATTAAAACGACGACAAAAAAAATAATTAGTCTTTTCATTTTAGAAGTTGTCCAAAGCAATTACCACCAACTCATAAATATACGCAACTGTTTGTTCGGAAAAGTGTTGGTTTATAAGCACAAAATAGAACAAGAGAGGTAACTTCCATTAATTCTACTAACCCCCCTTTCTAATACCTTCCTTACTTTTTATAAGCATCAATTGTTTCAATACTGCCGTCGGGTTTATACTTCAGTTCTGTAACTTTAATATTTCTAAGATGGGTTTTGCCTGAGAGCTGAACGTCATGATAAAATAAATACCACTTATTTTTAAATTCAATAATTGACTGATGATTTGTCCAACCATCAACGGGATTTAAAATTACTCCCTGGTAGGTGAACGGACCATAAGGGCTGCCACCTGTAGCATAACAAATAAAATGTGTATCGCCTGTTGAATAAGTAAAATAATATTTGCCATTATATTTATACATCCACGAAGCTTCAAAAAATCTTCTGTTATGATCTTTTGCCAATATTGATTTACCATCTTTATCAAGTATCTGCACATTCCTTACCTTCTCGTTAAAATGAAGCATGTCTTTGCTTAAACGAACAACCTTAGCAGTTAATGCGGGAGTATCACCAACGGGTTCGTCTTTAACTGTTGAATCATATTTACCTGTTTGCCATCTTTGCAATTGCCCTCCCCATATTCCTCCAAAATACATATAAAATATTCCGTCATCATCTTTAAACACTGCCGGATCAATACTAAAGCTTCCTTCTATTGGGTTGGGCTCTGCTTTAAAAGTACCTGCAGGAGTATTACTTGTTGCAACACCTATTCTAAAAATATCCTTTTTATCTTTTACAGGAAAATACAAATAGTATTTGCCATTGCTAAATGCAGCATCCGGAGCCCACAACTGTCGCGATGCCCAGGGTATATCTTTAATATCTAATGATACGCCATGATCTGTTATTTTTCCATTTATACTATCCAAAGAAAGTACATGATAATCTCTCATAGCAAAATGATCTCCTTTATCATTTTCCGGAACGCCTGCATCTATATCATGTGAAGGATAGATATAAATTTTTCCATCAAATACATGCGCAGATGGATCAGCAGTATAAATATCACTGATTAATGGTTGGGAGATTGGTATGCGTTTTTGTTCCGATGAATCTTTTTTTGCAACCTGGTCTTTTTGAGTATTTGAAGTATTGCTGTTATTGCAGGCACTCAATTGATATAAAACTGACACTAATATCAAAAAGAGATATTTAAAATTTACTCTGATCTTTTTTTTATTTAGTTTTAAAATCATTTTATAAGATTATAGTTAAAGACGATTATTTTGATTAATGAATATACTCTTAATTATTTTTTGAACATAAAGTAATCTTCCTAAGTCAGGACTTATTAAACGTAATTAGCAGCCAATAACATTTATCTTAACACAACAGGCAGAATAAAATCATGAAAAATAAACTTTTAATTATCTCAGCAGGTACTTTACTCTTATTCTATTTTAATTCATGCAACTCCGGTACATCTTCGGATAATATTTCTATTTCTGCTGACTCCTCAGTAATTGCCAAAGGCAAGGCTTCCTTCAATCACCAGTGCAGCGGTTGTCATAATTTCAGGCAGGGAGGTATTGGGCCCCAATTAGGCGGATTAACTGCTGAAGTTTCTGTACGTTGGATTCATGACTTTATAAGGAATCCAAAACAAATCATTGAATCGGGAGATGAACGTTCTCAGAAATTATTTGCCAAATATAAAGCTGTAATGCCCTCCTTTGACGCATTAAAGGATAATGAAATTGATGAGATCATCGCTTTTTTAAATATACATAAGAAGCCTGATTTTAAAATGGCAAACAAATATGGTAAGGAAATATCAAACCCTATCCCAGACTCTATTGCACTTTCAAACATGGTTGTGGGCCTGCAAATGATAACACAAATACCTCCCTCATCAGACAGTGGTAAATTACCTCTTGCCAGAATTACCAAATTAGATTTTCAGCGGGATAATGGCGCTTTATTTATCGTAGACCTTAGAGGGAAACTGTACAAATTACAAAATAATAAGCCTGTTGTTTATATGGATATGGCCCAATTAAAACCCAGGTTTATTAATGTGCCGGGATTTGCTACAGGATTTGGAAGTTTTGCCTTTCATCCGGAATTTGCTAAAAACGGATTATTATATACAACCCATGCAGAAGGCCCGGGCTCAGGCAAAGCTGATTTTAGTTTTGCCGATTCTATAAAGGTGAGATTGCAGTGGGTACTTACTGAATGGAAAACGGAACAGCCCGGCGCCGATGTGTTTACCGGGAAAGGACGGGAACTTTTAAGAGTAGATATGGTAAGTAATATTCATGGCGTTCAGGAAATTGCTTTCAACCCGACTGCCAATAAAAGCGCTGTGGATTATGGCCTGCTGTATATAGGTATCGGGGATGGTGGCAGTGTTGAAAATGGTTATCCCTTTCTGGCACATAGCAGGGAAAAGATATGGGGCACTATTATTCGCATTGACCCTATGGGCCATAATAGCGTTAATGGTCAATATGGAATCCCATCAAATAATCCATTCGCCAAAAATCAAACTCCCAACACTGTTTCAGAAATTTATGCTTATGGTTTTAGAAATCCTCATCGTATCAGTTGGAGTAAATCAGGAGTAATGCTGGCCTGCAACATAGGGCATAGCAACATTGAAGCGCTTAATATAATTAAGGCGGGCAATGATTATGGCTGGCCTGAAAGAGAAGGCACTTTTATTGCAAACCCTTTCTGGGATCTAACTAAAGTATACCCTCTCCCGGGGAATGACAGTGCTTATAATATCACTTATCCTGTTGCCCAATATGACCATGATGAAGGCAAAGCCATTTCAGGTGGTTATGAATATGGGGGTGCTGAAATCCCCCAATTAAAAGGAAAATATTTCTTTGGTGATATTCCTTCCGGCAGGTTGTTTTATGTAAATATGGCTGATCTGAAACAAGGAAAACAAGCCACTATCAAAGAATGGAGGGTGTCTATAAATGGTAAACCAAATTCACTGGTTAAGATCTGCGGAAGTGAACGGGTAGATCTGCATTTTGGCAAAGATCAAAAGGGAGAATTATATATATTAACAAAGGCAGATGGAAAAATATATAAGCTAATAAGTGCAACAGTGAAACCTTCTTAAAGTGAAACTTTCAAATTATAAACAATAATAAAATCGTACTCTTGCTTAAATTATAGTGGGAAATTTCAAGATTGAAGCCTTTAAATAATCTTTCCTGCATCATCATTATTATTTAAATAGTTGGCAACTGCTCTCCCAAACACATCTTGCTTATCAGCTAAAATAATGCGAATAAGATCATGTATGGTAACCACCCCTTTAAAATTTCCATCAGCATCAAAGTTAACCAGGTAGCGTGTTTTAGTGTTACTTAATATATTCATACAATTTTCGGCAGTTTGGGCCGGAAGTACAACCGGAAGATCTGTTGCCATTACTTCTTCCACTGTTGTAGTAGTGCTGGAACGTCCTTTTAAAACAACGTTTCTGCTGTAATCCCTTTCACTAAAAATCCCTTTATATTTATCGCCATCCATTACAATCAGGTAACTGAGATTTATATCAATCATCATTTTTAAGGCATCAATAACTAATGTTTTCGGTGATATTGTATTTGAAATTTTATTTTTTCCGTCTATTATATTTTTAACTGTTCTCATGTTTAAGTTTTATTTATTAGTAATACAATATAATAATCTTTGGGAGAATGATGAAGGTAACATTCTCCTTATTTGATTAATCTTAATAGTCAGCACATTCTTTATTCCAGGCATTAATGATCCTTATTGCATAGAAAAAAATAAAATTACAATTAACCTTCAAAAAGCGAAAACTTCATTGATATTTTTTTGACCTGATTTTTATTTATCTCCATATCTCCCAGTTATACATTTTTACTTTTCCTGTTTGCGTAATCTTTTTTACCAATTCTGAAAATACATTGATTTTTTATATAGTTCTTTTGCAATGAAAACTAAAAAATGAAATATTTGCTTATCAAAATTTTCTGCCTGATAATTTGTTTTACAATAGTTGATGTACATGCTCAGCAAAATATTGTAATAGGAAAAATCACTACAAGTGATGGCAAGCCTGCTGCTTTTGTTAACATTACTTTTAAAGAAGACAAGAAAACGGTAATGTCCCGTGAAGACGGATCTTTTGCTATTAGCATCGGCAGAGAATGCACCTGCTCTATAGTTGTTTCTTTCACAGGCCTTAAAACACAGGAAAAAAAAGTTACTATTGGTAATGGTGAAATTGCAGAAATAAATTTTCAACTGGAAGAAAACTCCATGCAATTGAATGAGATAATTGTTAGTACTGCACGGGGAATGAATGACAGGCTAAGCTCTATAGGCAAATTACCGGTACCCTCCCGCGACCTTCCGCAAAGCATTGTTGTAATTGACCATGCTGTGTTGGAAAAACAACAGGTGCTTACCATGAGTGAAGCTCTTCAAAATGTGAATGGTGTTTATATAATGGGCACCACAGGTGGATACCAGGAAGAGATAGCTGCGAGAGGTTATGCATTCAACAGCAGTAATACTTTTAAAAATGGCATCCGTTTTAATAATGGCATAAGAACTGAATTTAGTTCCGTGGAGAAAGTAGAAATTCTGAAAGGGGGAAGCGCTATTTTATTTGGAAATGTAGCGGCAGGCGGCATTTTAAATATTGTAACTAAAAAACCCAAATTTGAGCGAGGCGGCGAAGTTTCGCTTCGCACCGGCAGCTACGATTTGTATAAACCCTCCTTTGATATTTTTGGCGCTTTCAATAAAAGCAAGTGGGCGGCTTATCGGTTAAATAGCAGTTACGATAAAGCAGGCAGCTTTCGTGAGGGAGTTAAATCAGAACGTTTTTATATAAATCCTTCTTTCCTTTTTAAGCCTGGCAAAAATACAGAGCTGGTAATTGAAGGAGATTATCTCAAGGACAATCGTACACCTGATTTTGGTGTTGGAGCAATTAATTATTCATTCGTTAACGTACCTCGTTCTAGAACATTAAATGTTCCCGGCGCATATTTAAACACAGAACAATATACAGCCACTGCAACAGCAACACATCATTTAAATGATAAGGTAGATCTGCGTGGTATAGCTTCTTATCAGAATTTTTATAACGAAATGTACAGTGCTGTACGTCCTGCATCTGTATCAATTTCTTCCGATGGAAAATGGCTGCGAGGCTTGCAAAAAAGTAAAACAAGTGAGGCCTATTATTTCTCTTCTCTTGATTTAACAGCAAAAATTAAAACTGGTTTAATAAGCCATACATTGTTCCTTGGAGCCGATGCTGATAAATACAATACACAGGCTTATACATTTGCCACCTACAGAAATAATGAGGTTGCAGGTTCAAACAAAAATGTGTATGACAGCATTAATATTTTTGATCCTTCTACTTTTAATACAAGAAATGATATCCCGTTTATTACTGCAGAACGAATTACTACCTCTCCTGTTATCCGATACGGAATTTATATCCAGGATCTGATCTCTGTTTTTGATAATCTAAAAGTGCTGGCAGGGGTGCGATATACGTCACAAAATAATCATAGAGCAATAGTGGATACACTGTCAAAAGCCACTAAAGGATATATAAATGCTTATGAAAATGATGCCTTTAGCCCAAGATTTGGCATCGTGTACCAGCCTTGCAAAACCACTTCTGTTTTTGCAAGCTATACCAATACTTTTACAGTAAACACCGGCACTGATGTAAACAACCAGGCTTTACCGCCATCAACAATTGACCAATACGAAGCAGGCGTAAAAAACGATTTTTTTAAGGGTGCTCTTTCAACTAATCTTACGTTCTATACAATTGTAAATAGTAATCTTGCACAAACCGCTTTGTTTTTTACAGACGGGACGGCTAACACCAATAGCAACATAAAAGAACTAAGCGGTGAAACCACGAGTAAAGGTGTTGAATTAGATATTATGACCAAACCTGTTAAAGGTTTCAACATAATTGCGGGATATAGTTATAACGATATGCGTTATACAGAGGTTAATAATAATACCGTAAATGGAAATATTAAAGGAGACCGCCTGCGATACAATCCGGCAACCACAGCTAATGCAAATGTATTTTATAACTTCAGCAATACTTCTCTTTTAAAAGGCTTCTACATTGGAGCAGGCGCATTTTATGTTGGTAACCGCCTGGCAGGAAGAAACCCCACCAACAACCCCGGTAACACCAATAAACTCATGAGCTTGCCTGATTATACCATTATTGATATAAATGCAGGTTATGCGTTAAACAATTTTGCAGTACGCTTCAAAATTTCAAATCTTATCAATAAGCTTAGTTACAATGCACATGATGATAATAGCATTAACCCTATAGCGCCTCGTCAATTCGCAGCAAGTTTTTCTTATAAATATTAGAAGATTATTATTGATATAATCTTGAATTAATACCCAGATCGGTTTGTGTATGGATTGTGATTGTAAAATAAAATAGTATTTGAAAGCTGTAATAATATTACCAGCTAGGGTTTGCTACTGTACCATTCATGTGGAGGTTGCGCCTCTGATCACTAATGTGTTAATTTTACACATTAATTCTTTTTTATTAAATGTATATGACTTACTTTTACATTGCAATTCAAAAAAGAGAGACTCAACTGCAAAAAGATCTTAAAAGTCTCTATAAACCGGATAGGTTATCTGCAAACGCTTGCCAGCGATAAGAATATTTTAATAAACTTTAAAATTGAAGATTATGAACAGTAATGTAATGCCTTCTATTGTACAAATAGAAAAAGAAAAATTAAGAAATCTTGTAACTGAGGTTAAAGAAACAGTAGCAACAAATCTAAACATGCCATCTCAAAAAAATAGACAAAAAAAATTTGGTATTGTAGATTTATGGAAATGCCAAAATATGGTGAGAACTGCCTCTTCGCTTAGAAGAAACTGAAAACCCTCAAGTAAATAAGAACTTTTAATAATTATGCCTGCGAAAGATGTAGCTCCGAAAGCTTACTCGCAGGCATAATTATTTAATTTTATACATCCCATGAACACTTCGGAATTTCAAAAAGTTGCAGATATTAAAAAACTGATTTAAAATATGTGATCGTATCGCTAAAATATGTTTCTTCTTTCTGTAACTCAAATTGATGTAATTCAGGTGCATTTAGTCCATCACCAATAATCATCTTCCTGTTGCAAATAATTCTCGCCTCATCCCATAAACCTGCATCAATAAAAGACTGCAATAGCTTTGTACCGCCTTCTACCAGTACACTTTGTATGTTCATTTTATAAAGAGCCTCCGTTATTTCAATCAATATATCAGGTGAGAGTAGCTTATAAAAAAAGGTATTGCCTTTTTCTTCATGGTTAATCGTGTTGAAAATAATTGTTTTCAGATCTTTACTAAATATTTTTAAATAAGAAGGTAGTCGCAGGTTTCTATCAATAATAATCCTAACAGGATTTTTGCCTTTCCAAAACCTGGCAGTAAGCAGAGGATCATCTATTAAGGCAGTATTTGTTCCAACCATTATACCAGTTTCCTCACTTCTCCACTTATGCACTATCCGGGTTGTATATTCATTGCTTATTAGTACTCTGCTATTTTGAGAAAAATTATGTGAATTGCTGATTTTTCCATTTAAACTTTGAGCCCATTTCAAAATAATATAAGGCCGTTTCTTTTGATGAAATGAAAAAAATCTTTTATTCAACCTTAAACAGTCGCTCTCTAAAATTCCTGTTATTACATTAATATCTGCCTGCTGTAATTTTTCGATTCCTTTACCATTTACATCTTTATAAATATCCCTGCTGCCTATTATCACTTTGGGGATATTATTTTTAATGATAAGGTCAGCACAGGGAGGGGTTTTACCATAATGTGCACAAGGCTCTAAAGAAACATATAAGGTAGCATTTTTTATCAGTTCAATGTGTTGTTTGCTAACACTGTTTATGCAATTTACTTCTGCATGAGCCTCGCCGTATTTTTTATGATAGCCTTCGCCTATAATTTTATTATCATGTACCAATACAGCGCCTACCATTGGATTTGGGGCAACATTACCTGCCCCAAGCTCCGCCAGCTGTAAACATCTATGCATAAATTTTTCGTCAATAGTCAAGAGAAGAGTATTAAATTAATGCACCACAAAATAATTAAGTTTGCTCTAATGACAATTGAACAGATTTTTAAAGACTACACACAGCAGCTACAATGTATCTATGACGCAAGGGAAGCCGCTTATATAACCGACTGGGTTTTCGAAAGTGTAGCAGGTATAAAAAGGTTGGATAGAATAACGAATGCAAAAAAGGAATTAGACAGTTCCATAACAGAACGATTAAATAACAAGCTTTCCGGCCTTTTGCTGCATAAGCCTGTACAGTATGTTTTAGAAGAAGCCTGGTTTTATAAGATGAAATTTTTTGTAAATAAAAATGTTTTAATCCCAAGGCCGGAAACAGAAGAACTAATTGAATGGGTAGTAACCCAATTAAAAAGGGAAAAAGGAAAATTAAAAATTATTGATATTGGTACTGGTTGCGGGTGCATTGCTATAGCTTTAAAAAAGGAACTCCCGGATGCCGATGTGCTGGCAATAGATGTAAGTGCTGAAGCCTTATCAGTTGCCAGGCAAAATGCTTTAGACTTAACTTCAAACATTAAGTTTTTGCAAATCAATTTTTTGGATGAAGCTGAATGGCATAAGCTTTCTTCATTTGATATTATTGTGAGTAATCCGCCATATATCCCTGAAAAAGACAAGAGCAAAATGAAAAAAAACGTTGTTGACTATGAACCGCACTTAGCATTATTTGTAAAGGATGATGACCCATTTATTTTTTATAAAAAGATAGCTGAGTTTGCACAACTTCATTTAAAAAAGGATGGATTGATTTATGTTGAAGTGCATGAGGAATATGCTGAAATGGTAAAAGAAATATTTAACAGGCACCTCTTAACTTCAATAATTAAACAAGATATCTATGGCAGAAATAGAATGATTTTAGCAAAGCGGTAATTATTTTTGGCCACTCACTGAAGCCGAAGTAGTGGCTCCAAGTTTTTTTGCTACCTGCATTATTTTTACAATATCCCCCCAGCTCACTAATGAGTCGGCATTCACCACTACTGCAGGCTTTATACTATCACCAACCCGTATATGTTTTCGTAAAGCCGGTTCCAGTGAATCAAACACTATCCTGTTTTGCCCTAAAAAAATATCTTTGTTCTTATTAATACTAACTATTACACTTTGTTTTGCCTTTGTATCACTTTTCGCTTTGGGGTTGCTCATTTTTATCACATTTGGATTAGCCAATGTTGAGATAATTAAAAAGAAGAACATCAGGATAAATAAAATATCATTTAAGGGTCCCGTATCCAATCCTTCATTTTCCGCTTTATGTCTTTTTCGTAAACTCATATCCTATACTACTTATTACTTATAACTTATAACTTAACCTGCTATCTTGTAGGTTCCTGTAAAATATCTACAAAATCAGCACTGGCGATTTCCATCTTATTTTCAACTCTGTTTATCTGTGCTACAAGATAACTATGGCCTATATAGGCTAATATCCCGATGATTAAACCTGTAGCAGAAGTTATCATTTTTACGTAAATACCATCTGCAATAGTGTTGGGAGTATACTCAGCACTTGCAGCAATTGCTTTGAATAATTGTAACATCCCTATAATGGTCCCTAAAAAACCAAACAGGGGCGCAATACGTGCAATGATAGAAATGATAGAAAGATTTTTTTCCATTTTATACATTTCTAACATACCAACATTATCCATACTTTTTTCTATAGCATCAATAGGTTTTCCTATTCTTTGTATTCCTTTATCTATCATACGAGCTACGGGATGCAATGTATTTTTTGATGTACTTCTTGCCGCAGCCACATTACCAGTTATGATATGATCTCTTATTATACTCATGAAATTATCTTCAATCTTCCCGGCTTTGCGTATAGCAATCAGTCTTTCTATAAAAAAGAAAACGGCTGCTATAAATAAAACAGCAAGTGGTATCATTAACACACCACCCTTTAATAATATATCCCACAGCGATTGTACCCCGGGGGCTGCTTTAGTTATGGTAGCACTATCTGCCTGTAACAAAAAAAATTGCATGTAGTAGGTTTTAAACAAATGTAAAGAGTAATTAATGAGGATGGCATTTTGAGTTTAGGTTAAAAATAATTTTAACTTAATTGTTAGAAGCCCGGCAAACGATCTTTTACTAAACTAAAAAAGTGCCGCATGTATCGGCACTTTGCAAATAAATATCTATATGGCTAAATATTTTTTTTATCTCCCATTTGCTGCATGGCCATTATTTGTTTAAGCGTTCTTTCCATTCCATCACTGCCGCCGTCTAAAAATATAACGTTCCCTTTTCCATACTCGGCAAAGTTTTTAATTGCCTCAACCCACATGCTGAATAATATTACATTAGTATCCAGATTAGCCTGCTTCATTTCAGTAGCTGCCTGGCTCATACCCCTTGCAACTTCTTCTCTAAAAAGCGCCACGCCCTGGCCACGTAATTGTGCTGCCTGTCTCTCAGCTTCTGCTGCTATTTTAATAGCATTACCTTCTGCTTCTGCAGCTTTTGTTTTTGTAATTAATAAAGCCTGGCCTTCGTTTTCAGCAGCAGCCTTTAGATTATTACTGGCTACAACCCTGCTCATGCTCTCAATAATTGCCTGGTCAAACGTAATGTCATTAATCTGCAGATCTAATAAATGATAGCCCCATTCTTCAAGGGCAACATCTATCTGCTCTTTTACAAACTCTACAATTTCTCTTCTCAGGGTTAAAATTTCTGCCTGCCTTTTGGAAGCAACAAAAGCCCTGATAGAACCCTCAACGGTCCTTACTAAAGATTGCATGAGATCTTTATCACTGATGAATTTAAATGCTACTTTTTTTATGGTTTCTTCATCTGCATTTTGAACTGAATAAAGAAGCATACTTTTAAAATAAACATTCGCCTGGTCAACAGTTATTGCCTGAAACTCAAGCTCAACCGACCGGTTTTGTATACTTATCTTTTTGTATATCTGCTCAAGGAAAGGTATTTTGAAATTCAGGCCAGGTTTCATTATGCGCTGGTATTTGCCAAACATTGTTACTACACCAATGGTTCCCTGGTTAATAGTTACAAAGCAACCCAGCAAGGCCAAAACTACAAGTATCAGCCACCAGTAATCTTTTAAAAGTTCCATAGTTATAATTTAGAAAATGAAGATAAATTTTATTTCGGAGTAGATAAAGCTAAGCAATGTAACACTATAATTTATGGATAAAAATAGCCAGGTAAATTATGCCTGGCTTTTTTCTTCCCATATCATACACAGGTGTACAATTGTTTCAGCAGATTTTACCATATCATTTACACCAATCCATTCCAGCCTGGAATGGATCCCCTGCATACCGGTAAAAATATTTGGACAAGGCAAACCCATATAACTTAACCGGCTCCCGTCTGTTCCTCCCCTAATATTCTCCGTTTGCAATTTAAGCCCAGCCCTGTTAATTGCCTCAGCAGCATAAGCCACAACCTGCGGATGCTTATCTAATACCTGCTTCATGTTTCTATATTGCTCATGTATAATAAAATCCATCGCAGTGCCCTGGTATTTACTTACAACATTATTTGCTATAAGTCTTAATCTTTCCCCATGGCTTTTCAATTTATCAATATCAAAATCCCTTAGAATAAACTCTATAGCAGCTAATTCAGCATTACCCTCAATATGTACAGGATGAACAAAACCTTTCCTTTTTTCTGTTGATTCCGGACACCATTCATTTTTGGGAAGTGCTATTAAAATTTCTGACGCAATTTTAATAGCATTTATTAATTTCCCTTTTGCATAACCCGGATGTGAAATAACCCCATGGATAACGATCCTGGCCCCATCAGCATTAAAAGTTTCATCTTCCAGGCTTCCAGCCTCTCCGCCATCAAGTGTATAAGCAAACTTGGCATTCAATTTTTTTATATCAAGTTTGGCGGTTCCCTTGCCAACTTCTTCATCCGGGGTAAATAAGAGTTTTATTTCTCCGTGTTTAATGGAAGGGTTATTCACCAGGTAAGATGAAGCTTCCATGATAGCCGCTATTCCGCTTTTATCATCGGCGCCTAATAAGGTTGTACCACTTGCAGTAATTATATCATTACCAATATGCTGTTTTAAATATGGATTGTCTTTCAACTTTAAAATCTGCAGAGTATCATCCGGTAAAGCAATATCCTTACCATTATAATTTTTGTGAAGGATCGGTTTTACATTCGTGCCACTGCAATCCGGGGCTGTATCTACATGACTGCAAAAGCATATAACAGGAACGTTTTGATTTTGTGTGTTAGAAGTAATAGTGGCATATACATAACCATATTCATCCATTTCGGCATTTTCAATACCTGCTTCCTTCAACTCATTTACTAATAATTTACTAAGATCTTTTTGTTTAAACGTAGAAGGAAATGTGTTGCTATGAGGGTCACTTTGTGTATCAATCTGAACGTATCTCATAAATCTTTCACAGATACTTTCTTTATCAATCATTATCATTAGGAACTTTATGCAAAAATACTAAATACAGTAGTGATCTATTTTTAGTCAATAGCTATCCTATTGATCTTCCTTCATTATTGCTACAACAATGGATTTTACTTTTAGCTTTTAAATAACCACCATTATTAAGAACTTTACTTGACATTTGATCTATGAAAAAATATTGTTTTTTAACTCTCCTGTGTGCTATTATACAAATTCATCTTTTTGCACAATTGAAAATTATACCAGGTGCAGAAAGAATGGAGGTATACCTCCCTCTATTAAAAGGTAAATCCATAGCCTTGTTTGCTAATCAAACTTCTATGGTAGGCAATAGCCATCTTGCTGATACTTTATTAAAAAGAGGAATTAAAATAATAAAAATCTTTGGGCCTGAGCATGGTTTCAGGGGAGGAGCAGATGCCGGAGAAAAAGTAGGAAATTATATTGATAAAAGTACCGGCATAAAAGTTATCAGCATGTACGGTGAGCATAAAAAACCTACTGCTGATGAGCTTAAAGATGTTGACATACTGGTGTTTGATATTCAGGATATTGGGGTTAGGTTTTATACATACATTTCATCTTTGGAATATTACATAGAGGCTTCTTTAGAAAATTCAAAACCTTTATTAATACTTGACCGGCCTAACCCAAATGGATTTTATGTAGATGGGCCGGTATTGGATAAAAAATTTAAAAGCTTTGTTGGCATGCAACCAATACCGGTTGTTTATGGAATGACAATCGGCGAATATGCTATGATGATAGCCGGCGAAAACTGGTTAACTGAAAAAGCCAATGAAAAATATTGCTATTACCGCACGGCGAAGAATTCCGCTGATACCCCGTTTCATTTCTTAGTTATAAAATGCCAAAATTATGATCATAACAGTAAATATGTTTTGCCTGTAAAGCCCTCACCAAATATCCCCGAAATACAATCAGTGTATTGGTTTCCTTCTACATGTTTTTTTGAGGCAACTGCCTTAAGCGAAGGCAGGGGAACAGACAAACCATTTCAATATTTCGGACATCCTTCTTTACCAAAAAACCTATTTAGTTTTACCCCGAAAAGCAAAGAAGGAGCTAATGATCCAAAGCTTAAAGACCAGCTTTGTTTTGGATGGAATTTATCAGCAACACCACAGGAAGTACTTAAAATGATTAACAACAAAATACAGTTGAAATGGATACTACAGGCATATAAAGTGTTTCCTCAAAAAGATAAATTCTTTTTAAGCAGCGCCTCGCTTAGCAGGCTTTCAGGTAATGATATTTTTATGCAGCAAATTATAAATGGTAAATCAGAAAGTGAGATAAGAAAAAGCTGGGAACCTGCTTTGGGTAATTTTAAAAAAATAAGAAAAAAATATTTATTGTATAAAGATTTTGCCCCTTAAAATTTCTAAGCGCAACCAGCTTTGTTACATTTTGGAATGTATAAATATTAACTACGTGGGGAAGCATAATGATATTCGAATAGTTTTTATGGGAACACCTGAATTTGCAGTAGCCTCTTTGCGCAAATTATTGCAGGCTAATTATGTTATTGCAGGTGTAGTAACATCTCCTGATAAACCTGCTGGCCGTGGGTTGCAAGTAACAGAAAGCGCCGTAAAAAAATTTGCTGTTGCCAATAATTTAAAATTATTACAACCGGAAAAATTAAAGGATGCAGGTTTTTTGAACGAATTAAAATCACTTAATGCTGACCTGCAGATTGTAGTTGCTTTTAGAATGTTGCCACAGGTTGTATGGAATATGCCTCCATTGGGAACTGTTAATCTTCATGCCTCTCTGTTGCCTCAATATCGCGGCGCTGCACCAATTAACTGGGCAATTATAAATGGGGAAAAAGAAACCGGTGTAACTACATTTAAATTGCAACAGGAGATTGACACAGGCAATATTTTAATAAGTGAAAATATAATAATTGGTGAGGCTGAAACAGCAGGAGAATTACATGATCGCATGAAGGAGATCGGTGCAGATCTTTTAATAAAAACCATTGATGGTATTGTAAATAAAACAATTAAAGAAATCGCTCAACAGGAACAACTGCTAACTATCCGCGATCAAAGATCACCGGACCTAAGGCCTGCACCAAAAATCTTAAAAGAAACATGCAATATTGATTGGAGCAAAACTGTAAATGAGGTTTATAATCTTATACGTGGCCTTTCACCTTATCCTGCGGCATTTACTTTTTTGAATGATAAAATGATAAAAATATTTAAAGCAGTCAGAGAAGAAGGCGATACAATTTCTGAAGCCGGCCAGTTTGAAACTGATAAAAAAACTTATTTAAAATTTGCCTGCAGTAATGGATATATCAGCATTATAGAACTACAGTTACAGGGAAAGAAAAAAATTTCAATAGAAGAATTTCTAAGAGGGTTCCGGTTTTGACTTCTATAAACGGATAATTATTTTGAATAAAGAATTGAACAATCAAATTTATTATCACTTACTCCCAATTCTTCTGCAGCAGCATTACTAACATGTAAGATTAACCCGGCATTTTGATTTATATCAGGTATAAGGTCAAGCACTTTTGCATATACACTTTTACTGTTTACATTATTGGTGATCTTCAAAATAGTTCCTGCAGGGGCAGTGTTATTAAAACAATAATACTTGCCATCCCGCCAGCCGCTTGTACTTTTAAACACTCCTGAAACACCACTTTCAGTAACTGGTATGTTACTGTTCTGTTGAGCTTCATACAATTTTTTAAAAGCGCCTCCATCAAAATTAATAGTAGGGTGAGTTACCATAATATTTTTTGAACCTGGTGTTTGATCATTTGCAGCAACCTGTGTATTTGTTTGAGGAGTTACATCTTTTACAGGTTCCGCAGTTTTCACTTCAGAGACAGCTTCTTTTGAGGCCTCGGTAGTTATTTTTATAGCAGGCTTATCATCTTTTAAAATTACAGCAGGTTCTTTTTTGTTGTTGCCGGTGTTTTTTGCAAGTGGAGATTCGCTTTGTACTTTTAAATATCCCACGATTAATTTAGTGTTAGTACTTACTGCATCTGATGAAAGATTGTTCCATTTTTTAAGCTGCTCCAATGGTACTTTATTATAATTCACGCTAACTCTGTACAACCCTTCCTTAGCTTCTACTATGTGATAGACAGGTATTGATAAATTATTATTCCCATCATCATTCTGTAAAAAATTGTTTTGGGTCAGGGGAATTTTTATAGATTGCCCAAGGGTTAAACCTTTTTCAAATGCAAGGTTATTATATGCTGCTATTTCCTTAGGCGGAGTATTATATATCCTGCCAACACTATAGTAATTTTCCTTAGCTGCTATTTTGTGAATGATATATAAGTCAGGAGATACGCCCTTAGCTATCAAATTTGCACCCTGTGCTATAGTTGAATTTATAAAACATATTAAACTTATCGCTGTTACTAATATTCCCCTCATGCAAAATTTTTAAATTTACGAATGCGCAATTTTTTTAATAGACACAGCAAAGATGGGATAAAAAAATGAGTTATATAATGATGGGACTGGTTCATAAAGTTAAAAAATCAGTGCCCGTTTTTAAATAGATTGATGCAACTAAAGCCTTGTAGTGGGGTTAGGAAGCTTCACAATTATTCTTACAACAAAAACCGGCACATGTTTTTCTATGTTTATACAAAAACAAATTATGGCAACCAGTAAAGATCAAAATAATGAAAATGAATTTCCGGGGTATCCTCATTATCCTGCAAAAGAGGATATAATGAATTCCGGGAATAATGAAAGAGTAGATTTGGATGTGGAAAAACTTTCCCGTTCAAAAACATTATCCGGATCACCTGATAAATCTGTAACACCGCCCCAGGCAGAAAATACAGAACCTATATTAGCCGATATTGATGATGATGTGGAGATTGAAGGAAATGATGATGCCGATATTACAGCAGAAGATTTGATTGCATTGGGACAAGACGATGCAAATTTTGGAAAAGTTGAAAGATTATCTGATGAGGATCTTGATGTGCCTGGTGCTGAAGAGGATGATGCCAATGAAGAAATTGGCGAAGAAGATGAAGAAAATAATTATTACAGTTTAGGGGGAGATGCCCATGAGAATTTAGAAGAAGATAAGGCAGGAGAAAACTTGTAAGTCCCTGAAGATTATCTTCGCTATTTAGTTATAAACTATTAGCTACAGGCGTTGCTTCCATTGGTTTACCATCTCCAGTTTCCAGGTTATGAAACTGCCTGCCTCTATGTGAGCACGTGCTTTATTAACTACGTCAAGATAAAAAGCAAGATTGTGAATGCTCGCTATTTGCAACCCTAAAATTTCTTTTGATATAACTAAATGCCGCAAATAAGCTTTGCTATAATAATTACTCACTTCACAATCAATTCTATCATCAATTGGTGAAAAATCATTTTCCCATTTTTTGTTGTCAATATTTATAATCCCTTTGCTGGTAAACAACATACCGTTTCTTCCGTTACGTGTAGGCATTACACAATCAAACATATCTATTCCTAATCCAATGGCTTCAATAATATTCCAGGGTGTGCCAACTCCCATCAAATAACGGGGTTTATAAACAGGCAAATTATCACAGCACAACTCGCATATTTCATACATTTTTTCTGTTGGCTCTCCAACACTTAAACCACCTATTGCATTGCCTGTGGCATCTTTGGATGCAACATATTCGCAGGAAGTTTTTCTCAGATCATGGTGAACTCCACCCTGTACAATGGGAAATAGATTTTGTGTGTACCCGTACAGGTCGGTTGTTGAATTAAATTGTGTAAAGCATCTATCTAACCAGCGATGC
>JBDSAQ010000250.1:0-9640 GCA_039922095.1 Ginsengibacter sp.
TTGCTATCATTTAGAAATTAAAGAAGAAATTGCAATGGAAATTTTTATATAAAATAACGGCTCCATAAATGCAAGTGTCACCTCTCAAAAAAATATACTTTCTCTCTGATTTTCATCTTGGTGCACCTGATTATTCAACCAGCCTTGTAAGAGAAAAGCGCATAGTTAAGTTTTTAGATGGAATAGAGAATGATGCCTCGCAAATATTTATTTTGGGAGACATATTTGATTTTTGGTATGAATACAAAAAAGTAGTCCCCAAAGGCTTTGTTCGGCTTTTAGGTAAGCTGGCCAACTTAACTGATAATGGAATTCTCATTCATTTTTTTGTAGGTAATCATGATATGTGGATGAGGGATTATTTTGAAAAAGAATTAGGCATTAAAGTATACCATAATCCCAAAGAGTTTGAATTAAATGGCAAACATTTTTTTATAGGACATGGAGATGGACTCGGGCCTGGTGATCACCGGTATAAATTTATAAAAAAGGTATTTCGTAATAAGTTATCAAAAAAATTATTCGGCTTTCTTCATCCGCATTCCGGCATGGGCATGGCAAATTATTTCAGTCGCAAAAGCCGAATGTCTGCTGGCCTTATAGATGAGAAGTTTTTAGGAGAGGAAAAAGAATGGCTGATCATTTTCAGCAAAAAAATCTTACAAAATAAACACATTGACTATTTTATTTTTGGTCATCGCCATCTGCCGCTTGATTATGAATTAAGGGAACAAAGCAGGTATATTAACCTGGGAGACTGGATCAAATATTATAGCTATGCAGTTTTCGATGGGGATAATGTTGAACTGAAATTTTATACTCAATGAGATTATTTATTTCAATATTATATTTAGTTACATGCTTTGGCATGATATGTCCTGAAGTTGTATTAGGACAGGATTCTCTTTTCAGACTTGATAGAACTTTTGAGTATCCCATTGAATCATTTACTGTAAATAACCTCGGCGAAATTTATATTATCAACACAAATAATCAACTAAAAAAATTAGATGATAAAGGAGATTCCGTAGGAGTGTTTAATATGGTAACCAAATATGGCAGGCTTTCCTATGTAGAGGCGCAAAATCCCTGGAGAACAATTTTATACTACAAATCTTTTTCAACAATTCTTTTGCTTGATAAATATTTAACTATACTTACTAATATTAATCTTCGCAAACAAAATATTTTTCAGGTAAGGGCGGTTACAGCCTCTTATGATAATAACATCTGGTTGTTTGATGAGCAGGATAGCAAATTAAAAAAGATAGATGATGCCGGTAAAATACTTTTAGAAACTACAGACTTCAGATTACTGTTTGATTCAGTACCTGTGCCTGCACAAATGATTGACAAAGGAGGTTTTATTTACTTATATGATCCTGAAAAAGGAATGTATGTTTTTGATTATTATGGCACCTTTAAAAATAAATTAACTTTTTTAAAGTGGAAAGATTTCACCGTGATAGGCAAGAATCTTTATGGATATGATGATAAAAATTTTTACAACTATTCCCTCGATTCTCTTGATCTCAAGGAATATGTATTACCCTCTGCCTTTAAAAATTATACATCTTTAAAAGTTGGGAACAATAAACTATACCTATTAAAAAATAATTACCTCACCATCTATTCATTATTATAAACCAGGAAACTCGCAGATACCGGACTATAGCTCATTACTATTTGTATCATTTCTTCTCCCTTCATCAAAATTCTTAGCCTTATCTCTTGCGCTGGTTGTCTTTACATTTAAGGTGCTCTGACTTTTACCACTTCCGGATTTGCCTTGGCCGGAAGTTTTGCTTCCATTGTTTTTGCTTTTGTTTGCGGTGGAATTTTTAGCTGTGGTTGGCATAAAACATTTTTTAGGTTACGTAAATTTTATAAGAAAAATCGTCACAGCAATTATGCCAATTGCTAATTGAAAACGACTGCTTTACTATTAAATTTTTTTGAAGCCTGATGAGAACATTTTTGGAGGAAATCTACATAGATCACATGTTGCGGCGGTATTGCCCTCCCACCTCATATAGGGCATGAGTTATCTGCCCGAGGCTGCAATACTTTACGGTTTCCATAAGCTCTTCAAATAAATTCCCGTTGCTGATAGCAGTTTGTTGTAAAGCTTTTAGCATGCCGGCACTTTTATCTTTATGAAGCTCATGAAAGAGTTGCAAAGATTTTACCTGGTATTCTTTTTCTTCAGTTGTACTACGGATAACTTCGGCCGGCAGCATGGTGGGTGAGCCACTTTTATTCAAAAATGTATTTACGCCTATAATAGGAAATTCGCCGGTATGTTTGAGAGTTTCATAATAAAGACTTTCTTCCTGGATCTTATTTCGTTGATACATTCGTTCCATTGCACCCAGCACACCGCCTCTTTCTGATATCCGGTTAAATTCTTCGAGTACGGCTTCTTCAACAAGATCTGTAAGTTCTTCTGTTAAAAAACTTCCCTGGTTAGGGTTTTCGTTTTTAGCAGTGCCAAGTTCCCGGTTAATAATTAATTGTATAGCCATAGCACGGCGCACACTCTCTTCTGTAGGGGTAGTAATCGCCTCGTCATAAGCATTAGTGTGCAGGCTATTGCAGTTGTCATAAATAGCATATAAAGCCTGCAGTGTAGTACGAATATCATTAAAGTCTATCTCTTGTGCATGCAGGCTCCGGCCACTGGTTTGTATATGATACTTAAGCATCTGGCTACGACTGTTGCCTTTATATATATACCTGATCGCTTTGGCCCATATTCTTCGGGCAACTCTTCCAATAACACTGTATTCAGGATCCATCCCATTACTAAAGAAAAAAGATAAGTTGGGCGCAAAGTCATCAATCTTCATTCCGCGACTTAAATAATATTCTACATAAGTAAATCCATTGGATAAGGTGAATGCCAGTTGTGTAATTGGATTTGCTCCCGCTTCTGCAATATGATAGCCGCTTATTGACACCGAATAAAAGTTGCGGACTTTATTATCAATAAAATATTGCTGCACATCACCCATTAATTTTAAAGCAAACTCTGTTGAAAATATACAGGTGTTTTGGGCCTGGTCTTCTTTTAGAATATCTGCCTGTACCGTGCCCCGGACATTAGCAAGGGCTTTGGCTTTTATTTGTTCATACACATCTTTATCAAGAACATCAGCGCCGGAAAGGCCAAGTAAGCGGAGGCCAAGGCCGGAATTGCCGGGAGGTAAGGCCCCCTCTAATCCAATAGCTATCAGATCTCCCCCCTTGGGGGAGACTTTTTTGCTGTCTGTTCCGAGATATTTTGGTAAGGTATTTATGTCATATTTTGATTCGATTATTTTGTTGACCTTTTCTTTTAAATTGTTTTCAATGATATACTTTTCGCATTGCTGATCTATTGCTGCATTTAAAAAAAAAGCAAGCAGCATAGGTGCAGGGCCATTAATAGTCATGCTTACAGAAGTTTTTGGGTCGCACAGATCAAAGCCACTGTATAATTTCTTTGCATCGTCAACAGTAGCAATGCTTACCCCGCTATTACCAACTTTGCCATAAATATCCGGACGGGGATCAGGGTTTTCGCCATACAATGTTACACTGTCAAATGCAGTACTCAGGCGCTTTGCCGGCTGCCCCAAACTTACATAATGAAACCGGCGGTTGGTTCTTTCCGGACCACCTTCGCCTGCGAACATTCTTGTAGGGTCTTCCTCCTGACGCTTTAAGGGAAACACTCCCGCAGTGTATGGAAAGAGGCCAGGAAAATTTTCCTGTAAGCGCCAATGTAAAATGTCTCCCCAATCTTTTATACGCGGTACAGCTATCTTAGGAATTTTTGTATGTGAGAGTGATTCAAAATATAATGGAAGCCGGATAACTTTCCCTCTTACATCATATTCAAAAAAATCTTTTTGATACGAGGCTCGTAAGGCTTCCCATTCATCTAATAATTTTTTATTCCCTGGTGATAGTTGCTGGGAAAGTTCATTTTTAATTTTTTCTATTTCTTTAATTGCCTGTTCATTATTTTGATCCGGAGATAATATTTGCAAGGAACCATTCAACTGGTAAAGTTTTGATGCAATAGCAGATTGCTCCCTGGCTGTCTTATTATATTTTTCTATTTCATCGGTGATCTCTGCAAGATATCGTACACGACGGGCAGGTATTATGGCTTCTGTTGTACTTCCTGCAATGGCAGAAGTTTTTGATGTGCCAAAATTTGTATTAGTTTTTGTGGATAGTATTTCTATAATTTTAGTAAAAAGCTCATTGCAGCCTTCATCATTAAACTTTGATGCAACAGTGCCAATAATAGGAAGATCTTCATCTTTTGCCTGCCATAAACTGTGATTACGCTTGTACTGTTTTTGTACATCATGCATAGCATCTTTAGCCCCGGCCTTATCAAATTTATTTATGCAAATAACATCTGCATAATCAAGCATATTTATTTTTTCAAGCTGAGATGCTGCGCCATATTCCGGCGTCATTACATATACACTAACATCACAATAATCTGTAATAGAGGCATCACTTTGTCCCACACCTGCGCTTTCTAAAATGATCAGGTCGTACCCTGACTCTTTACAAATATCAATAGCTTCTTCCACATGAATACTGAGCGCCTTATCGCTCTCACGGGTTGCAAGGCTGCGCATATATGCCCGTGGATGATGAATAGCATTCATACGGATACGGTCTCCCAACAGGGCTCCGCCAGTTTTTTTCTTTGAGGGATCAACCGAAATTACAGCGATGGTTTTATCAGTATATGCATGTAAAAATCTCCGGACTATCTCATCAGTTACAGAAGATTTTCCTGCACCGCCTGTACCAGTTATGCCGAGAACGGCCCCCTCTAAATCTCCCCCCTTGGGGGAGACTTTTGGCGTTTCTGCTTTCGCAGCTTCCTTTATTTTTGTGAGTACTTTATTAATATCATGATGAGTATCTTCATTATTTATTCTGATTACTTTATAGCCGAGTTCCTGTAGTCTTTGGGTGCGTTGTTCATCATTTAATTTTATGTCAGGCATTTGATGAATTAATCCATCTACTTCTATTATCAGATGTTTGTCAAGAGAAATAAAGTCAGCGATAAATGTGTCGATGATATGTTGGCGTCTGAATTTAATTCCATCAAGTTGTTTATCCCGTAAATGATGCCATAATATTCCTTCGGCTTCTGTAAAATTTTTTCTATGCTCAAGGGCAAATTCTTTTAATAATTTATAATAAAACGGATCAGCAGTCGCAAAAAAAGAATGATGGTTTCCATTTAGTAAATGTTTATAAGGCGCCCCGTTTTCTGCCAAAGTAATTGCATTCGCAATTTTCTTAATATCCTTCCATTCCCCCAAAGCAAAATGTCCATTTCCGTTAATGGAGGTTTGTGTGTTGGCTAAACCTCCCCCGTGGGGGGAGGTTTGGAGGGGGCCGCATTGCTTTATAACATCTTCGATCATTCCTTCAAGCCCCATATTTCTTCCATCATCCGGAGAATAAATCCTGGCGATTCCATACCTATGAAGCTCTTCAATTTCATCGGGCAAAATAGTTCCGCCACCTCCGCCAAAAATTTTTATGTGCCCGCAACCATTTTCACCAAGCAGGTCTTTCATGTATTTAAAAAACTCCAGGTGGCCACCCTGGTAACTGGTTATAGCAATGCCGTGTGCATCTTCTTCAATAGCACATTCTACAATTTCCGCCACACTGTGGTTATGCCCAAGATGAATAATCTCCGCACCTTTACTTTGCAAAATGCGGCGCATAATATTAATTGCTGCATCATGCCCGTCGAACAATGAAGCAGCGGTAACAATCCTAATTTTATGGTTATCATTTAAAATCATCTTACAAAACAAATTTTTATCCTTTTCATTTCTATATCTTTTTGATTGTAGTATTTATTTAAAGCATTCTACTGCAAAGTAAATTAAAGGAGAGGATATTGGTATTGAGCTAAGCATTAAAGAAAGGATGCAGAAAATTTTCCCGCCATCCGATATTATGGCAAAGTTGGGATTATTTGCTGTAGAAATAACCTGATAAGTGGATTCATATTTCAATACTATTTCCCCTCCATTTTAAAAGTTAACTCTGCAAATTCTTTCACACTAAAGGTTTCGGCTCTTCTTGCAAATAAATCATCTTGTAAAATTTCCGGTGCAAATAAACTTTTAACCGCATTCCGCATGGTTTTACGTCTTTGATTAAAAGCAGTTTTTACAAGTATTTTAAAAGCCCTTTCATTTTTTACAGGCGGTCTGTTTTTTACAGCCGTTAATCTTATCACCCCACTTTTTACTTTTGGCTGTGGAATAAAACATTCGTTGCCCACATCAAACAAGTATTCAATATCATAATAATATTGCATCAGCACACTTAAAACCCCATATACTTTACTACCTTCTTTTGATGCAGCTCTTTCTGCCACTTCTTTTTGAAACATGCCAATCACACACGGAACATAATCTTTCCATTCAAGAATTTTAAAAAGTATTTGAGTAGATATATTGTAAGGGAAATTTCCAATAACAGTGAAAGGCTCCTCAAAAGGCTGATCCATTTCCAAAAAACTTTCATTTATCAGTTTATCTTTTAAAACAGGAAAAGTTTTATGGAGCAATTCTGATTTTTCAGTATCAAGCTCAACTGCTTTAAAATTTATGTCATTAATGTTTATAAGATGTTTGGTTAATGCCCCGCCGCCCGGGCCAACTTCCAGGAGGTTTTTAAAGGGATGTTGCTTTAAGGCATCTGTTATTTTTTGTATAACGTTTTCATCTTTTAAAAAATGCTGCCCTAATGATTTTTTTAAAGTATACATGCTTGTTGCAAATTAAAGATATCTTTTGGTGCATTTATCAGAAAGCAACATTTCAAATACTGTAGCAAGGCATTCTTTAAAAAACAGGTACACAAGCGCTTCATTATTTAGTACCTTGCAGAATTAAAATTTAATAAAAAATAATTTGAATAACACTATTATAGAAAATAAACCGGTTATTGGCTTTAGCTGTGGTGATATAAATGGAATTGGGCCCGAGGTGATTATTAAAGTTATCGGGGATGCGAGGTTACTTGAAATTTGTACGCCTGTAATTTTTTCGAGCAATAAGGTAATAAATTTTTATCGTAAAAGTCTCCCTGAAATTACCTTCAATTTTTTGAGTATTAAAGATATAACACGGATGAACCACCGGCAGATAAATATATATAATTGCTGGGAAGAGGAAGTTTCTATAAATCCCGGAGTATTGAATGAAACAGGCGGAAAGTATGCTGTTAAAAGTTTAACCGTTGCTGCAGAAATGCTGAAAGAGGGAAAGATACATGGCCTGGTTACAGCGCCAATAAATAAAAGAAACACTCAAAGCAGTGATTTTAATTTTACAGGTCATACTCCTTTTCTTAAAAACTTATTTAATGCTAACGATGTGTTGATGTTATTAGTGGCAGAAAATATTAAGGTTGGGTTGATTACAGAACATGTGCCTGTAAAAGATATAGTTCAACATATAACCAGGGAAAATATAGTAAGTAAATTAAAAATATTACATGCAAGCCTTCAAAGAGATTTCGGCATTATCAAACCAAGGATTGCTGTACTTGGATTAAATCCTCATGCCGGTGATGAAGGATTAGTAGGAGCGGAGGAAGAAGAAATTATTAAACCCGCAATTAAAGAAGCTAAACAAAACAATATGTTAGTAGTGGGGCCATTTAGCGCAGATGCTTTTTTGCAAGAGAACATTTTAAAAAATTTGATGCGGTTTTGGCGATGTATCACGACCAGGGACTTATTCCCTTTAAATCATTATCTATTGGCGAAGGCGTTAATTTCACCGCCGGGATTACGGGGATAAGGACAAGCCCTGACCATGGTACTGCCTTTGATATTGCAGGACAAGGCAAAGCTGATGAATCCTCTTTTAGAGCAGCCATTTTTACATGTATTGAGATCATGAATAATCAAAAGGCTTTTGATGAAATCAGAAAAAATCCATTAAAAAAAATGAGCGCTGCTGTAGTGGCAAATGCTGTAGATGAAAAAATTGCTGAGGATAATTAGTCTCCTGATACTAAAAACCTGCTATCCTACCTTATAATACAATTGCCTTTCGAAACATTTTTCTTTGTTTAATCTGGTTTAGGCAGGATCATATAACTCTGAAGGGCTTTTACATAATCTTCAAACGCATGGATACCCTTTGGGGTAATTTTGCAAATAGTAAGTGGATAATTATTTTTGAATTGCTTGGTAACTTCAATATAATCCGCCTCTTTTAATTTAGTGATTTGCACGCTGAGGTTACCTGCTGATGAATTTGTTTTTTCTTTTAAAAAGGTAAACTCTGCTTCCTTTACACTCAGGAGCAGGCTTATCACTGCAAGCCTTAAAGGTGCATGTAATATGGGATCTAACTCTTTAAATTCCATTCGCTCGCTTTAAATTAATCCGTCGTTTTATAGTTCATTTGTAAAAGATGACCAGGTATAATATAACTGAATAACATTGCTGCTGCCGCAAAAAGCATTTGTGAATCGTTATTGAACCAAACAGAAATGGCTGCAAGCATAAAACTTCCGATACCCCCAATAACTAAAGGAGAAAATCTTAAAATTTTACCAGAAATAAAAGTGCCTGTTCCATACAGCATCATAAAAAAAGGATAGCAGTTTTGCCATCCTGTTTTTGAAAAGATTATAGTTATAACAACAAAGCAAATACTTAACCCTGTCCATAAATTACCCATATTTTCCTCAATATAAGTTTTCACTTTTTTCTTCTTGGAATAATTCACTGCATAAAAAGAATTTATAATTAAGCAAACTGCAGATATCCACCAGATATAATAATGTTTGGGGTATTTAAAATAAACCTTTAATATATATTGCCCGGTAAAACCAATAAAAGCACCCCAGCCCCATAATAAAAAATAGTGGCTTTGGCTGGAAATATTCTGTTTTGTTTTTTCGATCATTGTATGAATGATGCGAAGGCTGTCATGAGGCGAAAGTTCTTTTTCCACTTTGTAAACTTTGAAATTATAAAAGGATAATAATTAATTACACATTGATAAAAAATATTGGGTAGATGCTTTACCCCATGTTGGATCAAGCTCTGAGTTAGGTTTAAATGCATCAAACATAGCCATTGCTTTTTCAAATAGAATTTTTGCCGGTGCTTTGCCGCCGCCAAAAGATTCAGGTGTGTAAAATTTAGACTGGCCTTCTAAATAAACCGGGCGTGGGTTTGAAGGATCAAGCTGTTTTGCTTTTTCAATATTTGAAGCGGATGCTTCACCATATTGTTGCCACCTGGTTTGTGGATCTACCATCATGTGTATAGAAGCTATCATACTCTTTATAACATCTGTTTCAGAATTTTCTTTCCCGGCAATAGTTTCAGCTTTCATTATTAATTGCTCTGCTTTATCAGCAATACCATCTGATTTGCTTTTATCCTGGTTAATAAAACCATTCATTACCGTAGCATAGCTGGCATAATAATAAGGTAACCATTGTGTTTTTTCAGCATCTCCTATTCTTTCAAAAGTATTAGCCAGCTCTGCAAAATTCCCTTTTTGAAAAGCAGAATCCAGCATAGTAATATTCTTTTTCATGGTGGCAGTATATTTATCGCTTT
>JBDSAQ010000251.1:0-3156 GCA_039922095.1 Ginsengibacter sp.
ATACATTTCCGTCTCGATATTTAAGAATGAAAACCCTGCAGATTTGCCTATAGAAAATAATTTTCTTCCAATGTTAGGATCAAATCCTGTATGCAGTTTTAGTGTGTGCAGAGTCTCTTTTAATTGATGTGACAGTTCAGGATAGAAAGTAAACTGGCTGTCTAAATCCTGCAAAAGAATTTTTCCTTTTGGCTTACAAACCCTGTACAATTCTTTTGTGGCAGCTACCGGGTGTTGAAGATATTCGTACAAAAACCTGGAATAAATAAAGTCAAAATAATTATCAGGAAAAGGGAGCTTATAAATATCTCCCTTTATCGCCTTTGCATTATTTAAACCAGCCAATTTTATATTGGCTTGTCCAACCCTGTCCTCACTTATATCTATCCCCTTGATTGTATGATTTGGATAATTGCTGCCCAGTACACGCAGGAATACACCCGGGCCGCATCCGGCTTCAAGAATCTTTGCTTCAGATAAATTATCAATATATTTTTTCAAATATTTATCAACGAATTCGTAAGGGTTCACTTTCTTTTCAAGGCGTTCTCCTTCCCTTGGATCATCCATAAAATATTGTTCCTTAAGATTAATTATTTTTTTCATATGCGTTGTTAAGAAATCTTTGATAAACTGAATTTGTTAACTGATCTACGTGATCATACCATGTTTCATAACCACCTTTCAGCATGATAAATAAATTATAATTTCTTGTCAATTCCCCATTTAGTTTTTTTATTATTTCAGTGTGTGCAGGATCAGTTAAAACGGGAAGCCACTGAAGCGGTGATGACAAACTCAATTGCGAAGCCTTATAAAGCAAGCCCCTTGCTGACTGTAAGAGTAATTGCGGACTTAACTGTTTGCATAAAATAAGTTCACTGCTATTTTCAAAAAAACTGAAATTAAATCCGAGGGACGATTGATTAACTATAATCACACCAGAGATTTGATCATCCCTGGATGATCTTGCAATAAAGACTCTTCTCGCTCTTTTTAATCCGAAAGAGTTAAATTTCTTATCCAGGTCTTTCAAATTAATATCATCAGTATTTAACTCCTGAGCTTGTACAAAGAGTTCTCCTTTCTGAGTTATTAAGAAATTTATAAAATCCCGGTCATTCCCGTTATTAATTTCAGAAACTTCTATATCGTCACTGAAATCATATTTTAAGAAAGGAACTTCAAAATAATTATATGAAATTATTTCAGATAACTCTTTTCCAGCTTTTATAGATAGTGGTTCAAACATTCTGCTGGAATATTTATTTTGAGGACGGTAATAAATTTGGTACGAGTTAATAGAATATTTATGCTGGTTTTCAATTATTTTATCCAGCATTGCCAGGAAAATTATTCTTGAGCCTACCGGATGATTAGAGGCCAGATGCTGACCAATCATGCCTGTATTTAAATACCGCCAGGTAGTTCCGGTTGAAAAAATATTGTTTGGGTTTTGCATTATTGTTAATATCCAGAATAACGGAAAATTTAATTTCATTGCTTTCTCCCAATTCTTTTTTACTATGCTAAACACCGGGTTAAGCCGTTCCATTTTTGCAGGATAAATAAAGTGAAGTGAATTGTAAAGTTTAAAGAGCTGTTCTGTATTCTTAAGATTATGTTCAATAAGCTCGCTTTCAAGACCTGGTATTTGCGTTTGCATTGTATAATTTTTTAAATGGTTTTTAGAAATCAGATCAGCAATAGCCACACCTGTTTACCAAACTATCAGTAGTTATTTTTTCTCATTAACGCCAAATTTTATCAATGCAATTTTATTTCTCCCACTCTATCCCCAATCATGTGCTAATGACAGGCCTGCATTAATTGAAATTTGACAATGAATACCTCCACAAACGTGAACCCCGCTTCTTCTCCCGCTTTAAAAAGTGTGGTAAAAGTTCTTGGGGACCATCTTCTGAAATCATAGTCCACTATTTTAAAACTCCGTTTTGTGTGAGCATAATTTTTTTTGATTCTGAGGAACTTTGATAGATTTCATAAATGGGTTTATGATGGGGCAGGGTGCCAATAACATATAAAATCATGTACTGGAAAACCCTGCCGTAAGAATTATGTTTACTTTTAATGAACTATAATAATCTTATTGGTTTTTGTAAAAGTTTTTATCCCTCCTGTTGCTGCCATTCTGTATGAATAAAGTCCTTCACTTAAATTATTTCCATTAAAGCTAAAAGAATACAGACCGGCTTTTTTATTCCCGGATACAGGTGTAGATACCAATCTTCCTGCCTGATCATAGACCCTTATTGAAACAACACAATCCACCGGCAATTCATATTGTATCGTTGTTACGTTTACAAATGGATTGGGATAATTTGATATTTTGAATTCATTAAGTTGACTTCTATCCGACGGTACGGTTTCTTTTGTTGTTATTGAAGGCTGTGGGTTTACCCTTGCAGCTTGTGTAGAGTTGGAGCAATTGCCCAGATAATCTCCATGATTTAAATGAGCTTTAACTGCATTCGGAGAAATACATATCGTTTGTCCATTATGACAAACCATTACTTTGTCCATCTTATTTCCGCACCGTACATCGTTCACGAACATGGTTACCTGGTCTGTTCTAATGCAGCCAGTAGCATCAGTAACAGTAAGAGTATAGGTTGTAGTATCAGTTGGACAAACAGTGACATTCTTAGTGTCTGACAACACCATCAAATCGTTTGACCAGCTATATTGAAAAGGTGTTACACCGGTGTAAACATTTCCTGCCAAAGTTGTACAATTGGAGCCATAGCCATAAACAACACTTCGATCTTGTCCGGCATCTATTCCCAACTCAAAATCAAAAATCTTACTATTGCCATATACCCCAATTATAAAGGCGTCGGCATTACCCATAAAATTATTTGCAAAACCTGGCCCACCTGCATTCAGCCGTATACCACCAATTGTGCTACTGGTATTTAAAATTCTGGCTAATGGATGCTGGCTGATATAAGCAGACAATTTATATAAAGCTCCTCCATTATCAGGGTCAGTTGTGGGGCCTGTCCACCAACCTCCGTTTAATGCATCCCATGTTTGCCATACTTTTTTTTGAACAGTTCCCTGGTTGGGCAGCTGCGGACCTGTAATATAATTGCCAGACTGATACTTTGGAACGAACACTATCGGATCATCAAC
>JBDSAQ010000252.1:0-5609 GCA_039922095.1 Ginsengibacter sp.
CAAATAATAAGAAAACAGTTTCCTACAGCAACTTTGCATTTATATGGTATTGGATTTGGAATAGATGGGCCTGCGCACCATTGGGCTTTAGCTCAGCGTCTTGAGGAAAATATTGAATTTAATGGAGTAATTGACTTTAAAGAATTGATGAATGCCTTATCAAGTTATAATATTCTGGTCCATACTGCAAGGGAAGAAACATTTGGTAATATTCTGGCAGAAGCTATGGCACAGGGCATACCAGTTGTAGGAGGTAATAAAAGCGGTGCAGTACCTGAAGTTGTGGGAACAAATGGGAAAGCCGGGTTTTTGGTAGATATAACTTCTAGCGAAAAAGTGGCCGAAGCCGTATTAAAAATATTAAGTACTGAAAAGATGTATAATCAATTTTCCAGAAATGCAAGGGATGAAGCTTTAAGGAAATTTAAAGCTGAAGATACCGTTGCAGCTTATGAAAAGATATATGTTAACCTGTTAAATGAAATTTGACTTTAAACCAGAGATAAATGGAAACACTTTTAACCAAAAAAGCTTCAGAACTTGAAAAGTTTGAAAAATTAGATTATTTATTAATAATATTATTACTTGCCTTTAGCGGCAACCCTTTTACAACATTAGTATTGGAAAAATTTACCCCGCTAATTGTTTGTACCGCAATAATTTATTTTTATCGCAAACAAATAAAACCAGATTTTTATAAACGTTTTGCAATAATAGCTGTTGGTCTGCTTGTAATATATTTATTGCAACTTGTAGTATTATACTATGTTTCATGGTTAGCAGGGATAAGGTATATTGTCACCATCCTCCTTGGAGGATTAGTGTATTATTTACTCGGGGATAAATTTTCTTTCAAACTATTTATCGTAATGTATTATATATGCCTCATCTCCTTATTCGGATTTTTACTAATAAATATTTTGCAAATAAACATACCAGGTATATTTTTTATGGAGGGATCCCCAAGAGTTACCTATATTGTTTACACCTATTTAGTAGTGGATGTAAGAAATTCCGGTATGTTTTGGGAACCTGGCGCTTTCGGAGGCCTTTTAAGTCTCTGTATTGCATTAAATATTAAAGACTTACCCTTTTTATGGAAAAGGCATAAATTAAAAGTAATTGTTGTTTTATTAGCTCTTTTATCAACTCAGAGTACCACGACCTATTTAGTGTTTTTCGCTATAATAATTTACTATTTACTTTTTTTCTATAAGAATAATAAAATAAAATTTGCAATAATACCTGTGTTTATTGCAATTAGTGTATTGGTATATACAAATGCGGATTTTCTGCAGGCGAAGGTTGATGCCCAAACAGAAAGGTCTTTAGAGCAGGTAGGCAGTGAATATTCAAACAGGCGATTAGGCTCTTTTATCTTCGATTCCTATTACATAAAGAAACATCCAATAGTGGGAAATGGCTTCAGCGCTACTACAAGATATGCTGATCATCCATATCTGGTGGGACAACAATTAGGTAACGGAAATGGCTTTTCTCATTTTATGGCATCTTTGGGTATTCCATTTATGGTGCTTTATTTTGCTTTAACCTTTACCTCGTTATATAAAATTAGTAGTAAAGTCGCTTTTTTAGTATGCATGGTAATCTTTCTAAATTTATGGGGAGAGCAGTGGCTCTACTTCCCGATGTATATGGGAATTTTATTTGTTCATAATAAAAATAAAAGCAAAGGCAAAAGTAAGTTTGAAAGTTTGTTGTATGACCAAAAATAATATCGCAGTTTTAATTACCTGCCATAATAGAAAGGATAAAACACTAACCTGCCTTGAAAAACTTTTTACACAAAAAGGCATCGATTTTGTATTTGATATTAAGGTCTTTTTAGTAGATGATGGTTCTACTGATGGAACTTCCTCAGCAGTAGCCGAAAAATTTCCCCAGGTAAAAATATTACAAAGCGATGGCACCTTGTATTGGAACAGGGGAATGCACTTTGCATGGTCCGAAGCTTCAAAGCAAGATTTTGATTTTTATTTTTGGTTAAATGATGATACAATACTTTTTGAGTCTGCGCTTTTAGATATGTTTAATTGTACTATACAAACACAAGGCAAATCTATTATTAGCGGTACTACCCAATCTGCTGTTACTAATTTAGGAACTTATGGTGGAAGAAATAAGGAAAAAGATCTGATTGAACCTAATGGAGAGATACAGTTTTGCAACTATTTTAATGGGAATTGTGTTTTAGTACCGCGGAGTGTGTATAAAATAGCAGGCAACTTAGATTACAAGTTTAATCATTCAATGGGTGATTATGATTATGGCAGGCGTGCCGCCAGGTTGGGGGTCACTTCATTTATTTCGGGTTCTTATGTTGGTATATGTGAAAGACATGAGGTATTGCCTAAATGGTGTTCCCCTTCTGTAAAGTTAAAAGACAGGATAAAGGCTTTCAAAACTCCATTAGCCATAAATCCTGTCCAGCGTTTCCGGTATGATTTTCGGCATGAAGGTTTATTACCCGCAATAAAACACTTTCTTACTATACATCTTCGTTTATTATTTCCTGTTTTATGGGAGGGTAAACACAAAATCTAAAAACTTCCCTGTACTTTTCCAAAATAAGCAGGTTCAAAATAAAAATGCTAAATAAAGCCTCTTCCAAATAGAAGCAACCTGAGTGGTTATGGAAAATAGCAGACCAAAATTTATTTTAAACACAATTACCGCATGGGATGAGCCTCCCCGGTCCCGGCACCAGGTAGCAAAAGAATTAATTAATTATGGAGATGTTTATTTTATAACCAGGAATATAAAAGGGAAAAAAGGATTTCAAATTTTAAAGCATGAAAGCATTACTTACATAATACCATCGTGGTATGTTGATTACAGGTTAAGATACAGGTTACCGATAGTTAATGAATTGTACCAGCAATTCTTAATTAAAATTATGGCCACTTTAAATTTATTTGATGGTGTTATAATCACATTTGACCATACGGCTTACCGCCTTATAAAAAAGTTTAAACGGTCAGTTTACTATTGTTCTGATGAACACATAGGTAACAGTGGTATTAATCTGGCTTTACTAAATAGGTATCACTTTTTTACAGAAAAAAAAATATGCAGTTTTGTAAGTATATGCATAGCCTCATCTGAATACCTCTATCAAAAGTTGTTAAGGTACAATAATCACACATACCTTCTCCCCCTCGGGGCACCTGTTTTTTATATTCCGGCTGTTTACTTAAAAAAGAATTCACGTGATAAAATAAAAGTGTGTTATGTGGGCTTTATGGAATCACGAAAAACTGATAATAAAATAATAATGAATATTATAACTTCAGGTGAATTTGAGTTTGTTGTAGTTGGAAAAATTAATAATCATTATAAAAAACTACTTTATAACAAAGCTATTTTAGCAGGAATAAAAAAAGGTAATGAATTATACAATATAATTCAGGAATCGGATGTTTGTATTATACCTTATAAATTGTCTGGAATTAATAAAGGCGTTACTCCTAATAAATATTGGCTATACACATCAATAGGTAAACCTGTGGTATCAGTAAATATTCCTAATATTACTAAATGGCCAACAGAAAGAGGCCTTTTATATCTTGCTGACAGAGATAACTTTACTTCTGTAATTAAAAAAGCCTATGCAGAAGATTCAATAGAAAAATTTAATAATAGAATTTTATATTCAAAAGAAAATAGCTGGGAAGTAAGAATAAAAAAATTTATGTCTCTTTTGGAATTATAGGTTTATGCCATGCACCATTGAACAGCACGGCAAAATAAGTATAAATTCATGTGATGAGATTCAAGTTGTCAGCATTATAATTGCTTTCAAATTAAAATTATAATATCGTAAAAAATTATGAGCAGGATAGTATCTCAAAACTACAAAACCGGTAAAATATCGTTGATAACTTCACAATTGCCAGCTTTGAAAAGTGGTGGAGTTTTAGTTAAAACAAGCTATAGTCTTATTTCAGCAGGAACAGAAGGTATGAAAGTTCGTGAAGGCAAGATGAATTATTTTGAGAAGGCAAAGGCACGTCCAGACCAGGTAAAAAAAGTTTTAGAGTCAGTACGGCAGCAAGGATTATTATCTACTTATCAAAAGGTAATTAATAAATTAGATTCTTTAACCCCTTTGGGATACTCCACATCGGGAATAGTTGTTGAAGTGGCTTCTGATGTACATGAATTGGAAGTAGGCCAGCTTGTAGCATGCGCAGGAGCTGGATATGCGAACCATGCCGAATTAAACTTTGTTCCTAAAAATCTTGTTGTGCCAGTTCCTTTGAATGTAAGCCAGGAACATGCAGCCTTTACCACAGTAGGAGCAATTGCAATGCAGGGATATAGACAGGCTGAAATGCAACTTGGAGAAGTAGCATGTGTAATTGGCCTGGGTCTCCTCGGCCAGATATTAGTGCAAATATTAAAGGCTGGCGGCGTTGAAGTAATTGGTGTGGATATTTCTGAAAACAGGTGCAGGCTTGCTGAAAAAGCAGGTGCTGGTTTTGCCGGACATCCCGATGATAAATCTGTAAGATCAGCTATCAAGGCTATGACTAGTGGGTTTGGTGCAGATGTTATTTTTATTACTGCCGGTGGTGACAGTAATGGCCCTGCAGAATTAGCAGTAGAAGTTGCAAGAGACCGCGGAAGAGTTGTAGATATCGGAAAAACGAAGTTAGATCTGTCATGGAAAGATTATTATGAAAAGGAGATAGACGTTCGTTTTTCCCGGTCTTATGGCCCGGGCAGGTATGATTCTAATTATGAAGAAAAAGGAATAGATTATCCCATTGGTTACGTTAGGTGGACGGAGAGGCGCAATATGGAATCATTCCTAAATTTAATATCTCATAAAAAAATAGACCTTGATCTCATTATATCTGATATATTTTCATTTTCTCAGGCGGAGGAAGTATATCAAAAACTTTCAGAAGGCAAGCTCACCGGTATAGGAGTTCTCTTTAAATATGAGGAAAATAATAAAGTCGGTCATAGTGATAAAGGGAATAAAAAAGTAGCCTTCGCAGGTGAAGTTAAAGGAAGTATAAAGCACATTGTAAACATTGGTATTATAGGAGCAGGTAATTATGCTTCAAGCATGCTATTACCCCATTTGAAAAATAATCCGGATGCAAAGCTTCTGCAGGTTGCAACAGCTACACCTTTATCCGGTGAAAATGCAAAGAGAAAATTTTTATTTGAAGAATCTACTACAGATTATGAATTAATGCTTACCCGGCAGGATATCGATGCAGTTATTATAGCAACACGTCATAAAGCCCATGCATCAATGACGGTAAACGTTTTAAAGCATGGTAAAGCTGTATTTGTTGAAAAACCCCTTGCAATTGATATTGAAGGATTAGAAAAAATAAGAGAGACTATTATTGAAACTGGCAATGATCGCATACAGGTAGGATTTAACCGAAGATTTTCGCCGATGGTGATCAAAATGAAAAAAAACTTATCGCAAATAATACAGCCATTAATAATAACATACCGGGTACATGCAGGGCAGATGGATGCTAATTCCTGGTATCTTGATACTGATGAGGGCAGCCGTTTTATAGGTGAGGCAGGTCATTTTATAGATGTGATATCTTTTCTCA
>JBDSAQ010000253.1:0-4740 GCA_039922095.1 Ginsengibacter sp.
TAGAAATGCTATTTTTATGAGATGAGTAGTAAGTACAATTTTCCGACGCCAATGGTAAAAGATTATTAGACTTGGCCGGTTTGGATTAGAGGTGAGTTAAGTAACAAATTGGCACAGGTCAGAGACCTGCGCCAGACACGGTAAAACATGGTTATTTGTATGAACAATCATCGAAGGCGGTAAGATTAATTAATGGAAGTTCTTATTAAAGATGAAATTTGTAATAATTATATCAATAGTCCTTTTTGTTAGATGTAATCAACAAAAGAAGCAAGACTCGGTCGAATACAATCAGCGTGTTAGTGATAATATTAAGCATGTTAGTACTACACATAATATGGTTAAGCTTTACAATGTAACAATAAAACCAAGAGAGTACACGACAGAAAGCCAATCCCAAATAGTTAGATTTCAAGTTAACATTAGGAATAAAATTTTTAATATTCCTATTTTTAAGGATGATACAATATTGATGAAGGATAATTACTATGATTTATTTAAGTATTCTGAATTAAATGGAATCAAAGAAAAAGATTCTGCAATAGCATATGTCAAATTATTTAGCAACAGTATAATGAGTTTATACCATAAATTGGGGATACATGAAGTACAAGGAGGTATGCCCAATATTGGCGAATTAGTTATATTGAAGTCAATTAATGGAGACCAATTTGTATTTGTTCCTGATACTAATAAAATATTTAGCAAGCATTGGAAGAATGGTTTTGTTTCAGAGGGTAGAATGATTAGAGATAGTATTTACTTAATCCCTTTGACCCATGAATGAGGTGTGGACACTCTGTCCTCCCTTGGCACAAGCTTGGTAGCAGAGGGTTTGTGAGTTGGCTATGCTTGTGCCTGCATCGAAGACATGTGTACATTTACCTAAGAATGCCAGGGGAAGCCGAAATCTGAATATTATTTACTTATGCACGCTGCTTCGCTAAAATTTTTGTCTTGCTTTTTTTAAGACTTAATTCAATCGCTTTTTTCAATTCTTCAAAAGTTGGTTTACCTGTATATGGTTCTCCATTAATAAAAAATGCAGGTATCTTTCTTACCCCTTTATTTAAGCCATCTAAAAGATCATCACGTACTTCTAAGCCATAAGTAGAATCTACCAGGTGACTTAAAAATGCTTTATTAACAACCCCTGCTTCCTTTGAATATAATTTTAAACTCGTAGTGCCTAACTGGCGCCGGTTTTGGAAAAGCAAATTATGCATTTCCCAAAACTTACCTTCCTGTGCTGCACCCACTGCAGCTTCGCCGGCTTTCATTGATCGCTGATGGATTTTTGTTAAAGGGAAATGCCGGAAATTAAACCTGAGTTTTGTATCAAATTCTATTAATAATTTTTTTACTACCTCGTTTGCTTTTGCACAATCTTCGTTCTCATATTCACCGTATTCCATTAATGTTACTGATGCCCCCGGATTGCCCACAAATACATTTTTTGATTTTATAATTTCTACTACCTCTTTGGGTCTCATTGCCATAATTCATCCCCTTTTTTATTTATTTTATGTTAGTGCTTTTTTTGTTTTTGGTTGTTCTGCTGAAGCCGCCTGGGGTTCATTTCTAAACACTACTGTTCCATCAAAAACATCAACCAAAACAGGGCGTGTTTTATTAATAGTGCCACTTAATAATTTTTTGCTCAACTGGTTTATTATTTCTTTTTGAATCAATCTTTTTAAAGGTCTTGCACCAAATTGAGGATCAAAACCATTGTCAGCAAGATAATCCAGTGCATAATCGCTAAACTCCAATATTACTCCATTTTGTAATAATAGTTGCTTCAATCCATCTAACTGGATTCTTATTATATCTTTTATTTCTTTTTCATCAAAGGCTGAAACATAATAATTTCATCAATCCTGTTCAGGAACTCAGGCCTTATTGTTTGTCTTAAGAGATCAATTACTTCTCTTCTCGTTTGTTCAACCACTTCTTCTTTATTTATTTCTGTAACATTTTCAAAATTCGCCTGTATTATATGGCTGCCCATATTGCTCGTCATTATTATTATAGTATTCTTAAAATTAACTACCCTGCCTTTATTATCAGTTAACCTTCCATCGTCAAGTACCTGTAATAAAATGTTGAATACATCGGGGTGGGCTTTTTCAATCTCATCTAACAATATAACACTATAAGGCTTTCTTCTAACAGCTTCTGTTAGCTGGCCTCCTTCCTCATAACCAACATAGCCCGGAGGTGCGCCTACCAGCCTGCTAACAGCATGTTTTTCCTGGTATTCTCTCATGTCAATTCTTGTCATCATGCCATCATCATCAAAAAGATAATCTGCCAAAGCCTTAGCCAGTTCAGTTTTGCCGACTCCCGTTGTTCCCAGAAAAATAAATGATCCTATAGGTTTTTTAATATCCTGCAAGCCCGCCCTGCTCCTGCGTATCGCATCTGCTACAGCCTCAATAGCTTCATCCTGGCCAACAACTCTTTTATGTAATTCCTCTTCAAGACTTAATAATTTTTCACGTTCACTTTGTAACATTTTACTTACAGGTATGCCTGTTGCTTTTGCAACACTTTCTGCAATATCTTCTGCATCAACTTCTTCTTTTAATAGTCTTTTTTCGCTAATGTCTGCAAGCTGTTTAGTATAATCAGCTATTATCTTTTCCTGTTCCTGCAATTTACCATACCGTATCTCTGCAACCTTTCCATAATCCCCTTCCCGTTCAGCTTTTTCGGCAGCCATTTTTAAGTTTTCCATTTCTGCTTTTGCATTCTGTGCCTTTTCTACTATTTCTTTTTCCTGCTGCCATTTGGCTTTGAATGTATCTCTTTCAACAGATAAATTAGAAATCTCAGTATTCAGATCTTTCAGTTTTTCTACATCCTTCTCTCTCTTTATCGCCTCACGCTCAATTTCCAACTGACGTATGCTTCTTTCCAGCTTGTCTAATTCTTCAGGCATTGAATTCATTTCAAGCTTGAGCTTGGCAGCGCTTTCATCTATAAGGTCAATTGCCTTATCGGGTAAAAAACGATCTGTTATATAACGATGCGATAATTCAACCGCTGCAATAATAGCTTCATCTTTTATAAGCACGTGATGATGTGTTTCATACCTGTCTTTCAATCCGCGTAAAATAGAAATAGCATCTTCAATAGTTGGCTCGTCAATCATTACTTTTTGAAAACGGCGTTCCAGTGCTTTATCTTTTTCAAAAAACTTTTGATACTCATTTAAAGTAGTTGCTCCAATAGCCCTGAGTTCGCCTCTTGCCAAAGCAGGTTTTAAAATATTAGCAGCATCCATAGCGCCGTCGCCACCACCGGCACCTACCAGTGTATGAATCTCATCAATGAATAAAATTATCTCGCCATTACTTTCTGCAACCTCTTTAATTACTCCTTTTAGTCTTTCCTCAAACTCACCTTTGTATTTTGCACCGGCAATAAGCAAGCCCATGTCCAGGGCAAAAATTATTTTAGATTTGAGATTTTCGGGCACATCCCCATTAATGATCCTATGCGCCAAACCCTCTGCAATAGCAGTTTTACCTACACCAGGCTCACCCACTAAAATGGGATTGTTCTTTGAGCGGCGGCTTAAAATGTGTAAGGTTCTCCTGATTTCTTCGTCTCTTCCAATTACAGGATCAAGTTTGCCGTTACGTGCCATCTCATTTAAGTTCCTTGCGTATTTGTTTAAAACATTGTATTGTATATCTGAAGTTTGAGAAGAAATAGTTGAACCCTTGCGCAAATCGTTTATTGCAGTTTCCAATCCCTTTTCCGTAAGACCTGCATCTTTCAAAATTTTTGCAGCATTATCATTTCCCTGCAAAATAGCGATTAACAAATGCTCTGCGCTTATAAACTCATCTTTAAATTTTTTTAATGCAGATGCTGCTCTCATAAGCATATTGTTCATATCTCTTCCAATACTTTGGGCTGGTTCGCCATCATTGATTGTTGGCAGTTTTTTTATACTTTCATCAATTTTGCTTTCAACAAAATTGGTATTTACGTTATTTTTTTTGAGTATAAAATCAATTATACTTTCATCATCGCTTAACAATGCTTTTAGCATATGCTCAGTTTCAATGTTTGGATTTTTTGCATTAAAAGCTATTTGCTGAGCTTTCTGAAAAGCTTCCTGCGATTTTATTGTTAGATTATTTAAATTCATATAGAAATAACTTTTCTCTTTATACTCAAAATTTTGTCCAATAGTTCACAACTGTTATTATGTCTAAAAATACAAGATTAACCTGTCTGTAGTTCATGCCCGTTGTGGGTTTACTGTTATTATTGCAGTCGGTTAAGGCACAAATACTTTTGGCAAGGGTTAAGGCCGGTTACAACGAAATGAATTTTGAATCAGCCGATGAGTTCACTCTTTAAAAGATATCTTTCTTTCCTATAAGCAAAGTAATTTCATATTATTCCGAAGGACCATGATAAAAGAAAATACCCGGTTTATAAAAAATGCATCTAAAATACTTGGATTTGAATATTGCGGTATAGCAAAAGCCGAGAAACTTGAAGACGATGCAAGACGCCTGGAGAAATGGCTGAGTAAGGGTTTACAAGGTAAGATGAAATATATGGAAAACTATTTTGACCTTAGAATTGATCCTTCAAAATTAGTACCCGGTGCTAAATCAGTTATTACTCTTCTACTTAATTATTATCCCTCTCAAAAGCAAAATGATATTGATGCCCCGATTGTATCAAAGTATGCGTACGGTAACGATTATCATG
>JBDSAQ010000254.1:0-10207 GCA_039922095.1 Ginsengibacter sp.
ATAGCAGCCACAAAAGGTGGTACCGGGTTAACATCAGCCACGCAGGGAGATCTACTCTATGCCAGTGCTGCAAACACTTTTACAGCACTTCCGAAAAACCTTACTGCCACACGCTACTTATCAAACACAGGTGCAAGTAATAACCCTGCATGGGCTCAAATAGATTTGAGCAATGGAGTTACAGGTAATCTTGCTGTCGCAAATCTTAATAGTGGTACATCTGCTTCATCTTCTACATTTTGGAGGGGTGACGGTACATGGGTAAACCCTTCTTCTACCAACTGGAGTTTAACAGGTAATAGCGGAACAAATTTAGCAACCAATTTTTTAGGAACAACAGACCTTGTTAGCCTTAGGTTTAGAACAAATAATATACAGGGAATGCTGCTGGACAGTGCAGGAAATGTATCCATAGGGAATGCTCCTGTGCAAACTCCGGGAATAGGCAGTATGGAAAAATTCCTGGTAGATGCAGGTTCTACAGCAGCTAATCCAACTAATTCAATAAACGTAATTTCCGGAAAGGGCTATCTTAATAGTTATTTGCAGCTAAACATCCAGAATAAATCAAGCGGTAACGCCGCTAGTTCTGATGTAGTGGCTACTAATGATGCCGGAACGGAAGCGAACGGGATCAATTTTGTTGATATGGGGATCAACTCCAGTAATTATTCTACGGCTAACTCTTCTATACTAAATGGCATTAACACTGGATATTTATATAGTACTGGTGCCGATTTTGTAATTGGTAATGCAACTGCAAGTAAGAATCTTTTGTTATTTACAGGTGGTACAGCTCAGGCAAATGAACGCATGCGTATCAGCGGCAGTGGAAATGTAGGGATAGGAACTTCGAGCCCTGCCTTTCCACTTGATGTAGCTGGAATAGTAAGCGCAGATAGTTCAGTTTTTGTTGATGCAAATAATACCAATTCAGGTACCAAAATAGGCGGTTTGTTTTTTGGTGGTGGAGGCAGTGGTGAGGTTATCGCCTCAAAGCGCACGGCAGGAGGTAACCAATATGGTCTTGATTTTTATACATCAAGTAATAACCGAATGTCAATTAATAGTGGCGGTAACGTGGGCATAGGGACCACTTCGCCAGCTACAGCATTACATATTGTAAAAAGTAATTCGGGCAGTAATGTATTAATCCTGCAAAATACCAGTACATCCGGCTATAGCAGTGCAGACTTTTTTAACAATGCCGGTGCAGTAAATGGCGCTATTGGTTACGCAAATGCCAGCGTAGCCAACGGATTATTCGGCGACCGCACTTTTATAAATACTTCTACAAACGATTTTCTATTGACAACTGACGCGACCACCGGTGCCCTTTTTGTAGAAGGGAGCAATAACAATGTTGGAATTGGTACCACTACGCCAGCTTATAAGTTAAGCGTAGCAGGTATTACTGCTCCAACTGCTAATAATTCATATACATTAGGAACATCAACAAACCGTTGGAGCACTATTTATGCGCAAAATGCCCTAAATACATCATCAGACAGGCGTTTGAAAACAAACATTTCAAATTTAAATTATGGTTTGAAAGAACTAATAGCTATACAACCTGTAAGTTATAATTGGAAGGCTACACCTGATACAGATAAGAAACTTGGACTTATAGCACAAGATGTAAGAAAGATTATTCCGGAAGTAGTAAAAGGAGATGAATCAAAAGAAACCTTAAGTATATCGTACACAGATTTAATCCCTGTTCTTATCAATGCTATTAAAGAGCAACAGAAACAAATAGATGCTTTGAACAAAGACATTCAGTTATTAAAAGCAAAAAAATAAATTTAAAGACTCAATGCACTATCTGAACTAAATAAAAATTCTTCTCTTTATAACTCCGTATTAAATTAATATGCTGAAACAAACTACAATATTCATAATTTTTCTTTATGCACATTTCATCACATATGCCCAGGGTAAACTGGTAATGAACGGTGCTACTATGAATGCAACGAATTCAGCTTATATAATAACCACAGACGTATCCTTAACAAATACAAGCACATTAAATATAAACAACTCAACTATTAAAATCGCCGGAGATATTACAAATAATTCCGGAATTTTTGATGTAACAGCAGGCACCGTTGAAATGAATGGGGCATCTCCCCAAACCATACCTGGCAGTAGCTTTAGTACTAACAAAATAATGAATTTAATAATAAGCAATAATGTTACGCTTGCAGGCGAAGATAGCCTGACCGGAGTATTTTCTTTTGGCAGCAGTAACAAAGATTTTGCAACAGGTGGATTACTAACTTTAAAATCTACCTTTTCAAATACAGCAAGAGTTGCAGACATAACCAACGCAGGTACAGTTTCAGGAAATACAATCACCGGCAATGTAAGAGTTGAAAGATTTGTACAACCACAAAGGGCCTGGAGATTATTAACTACCCCGGTAGTTGCCAATTCACAAACAATAAGTGAGGCCTGGCAGGAAGGGCAGACCGCAACTAATACTATTCCCGGATTTGGGACACATATTACGGGGGGTAGCATTGCAAATGGATTTGACCAGGGAGTTAATTTAAATCCTTCGCTTAAAATTTATACTGCAGGGGCATGGGTTGGAGTGTCTAATACAAATGCAACGTCAATAACCAACCTGCCTGGTTATATGCTTTTTGTACGTGGGGGCAGGGATGTAATATTAAGCCAGGCTACGGGTGCAAACGCAACCCCTACCGTTGTACGTTCCACAGGCCAGCTAAAAACTAACTCTCAAAGCCTTACAGTTGCTGCAGCAGGCTTTACAGTTATTGGTAATCCGTATGCATCTCCTGTTAATCTGAGTGATATTGCTAAATCAATGTCAACTAACATACAGGATAACTTTTACTTATGGGATCCAAAAATTACCGGCAGTAACGGAGTAGGTGGTTATGTGAATGTACTTTGGAATGGCAGTTCATATGATATTACGCCACCCTCAGGAGGAAGTGGTTTAAATCAATATGTACAATCTGGTTCTGCATTTCTTGCCAAAACAATAAATGGTACTACATCAGGTACATTAGTGATAAAAGAAACCGATAAATCTACCACGCCCGCTATAAGTGCAAGAGGCGTTGCCATACCAGGATCTAATATAAATACTAACTTATATACCATAAATTCAGATGGAACAAAACCATTGGTAGATGGTATTTTAAATAGTTATGCATCTCTCTATTCAAACAGTATAGATCAGTATGATGCACTTAAGGTGAATAATTTTTCAGAAAGCCTTTCAAGCCAAAGAGATGGAAAATTGTATGTAGTAGAAAGAAGACAGCCTCTTAATTCTTCTGATACCATTTTTTTAAATATGCTGCAGATGAAAGTGAAATCCTATCAGTTTGAGGTTGTTGCAGATAACATTACCAATATAGCGCTTAGTGGATTTTTAGAGGATAGCTATTTAAATACTAGTACCCCCCTGAATCTCCAGGGCACAACAACTTTTGATTTCAATGTAATAAATGTTCCGGGCTCATGGAATCCAAACCGGTTTCGTGTGGTATTTAAGCAGGCAACTGTATTGCCTGTAACATTCAGTGCTGTTAAGGCATTTGAACAAAATGACGACATTAACGTAGAATGGAAAGTAGAAAATGAAATAAATATTAAGCAGTACGATATTGAAAAATCTGCAAACGGCCAGCAGTTTGTAAAAGTAAAAACAGTTATTGCCAAAGGAAATAATAGTGGCACATCAAATTACAACTGGTTAGATGAAACAGCTTTACAAGGCAACAATTATTACCGTATAAAAAGTGTAGGTCTGAGTGGTGAAATTCAATATAGTGTTATAGTGAAAGTATATATGAGTAAGAATAAGGAGGAGATTGTACTGAAAACAAATGTAATAACAGGTAATATAATTACGCTTGAAATGAATAATATGCCTAAAGGGACATATGCAATAAGCATCACTAATAATTTAGGGCAAATAATGTTCACCCAAAAAATTGAACATGACGCTGGCAGTAGCTCACATAATATTCAACTCAATAAAAATATTTCTACAGGTATATATCACCTCAATATTATTAAACCAGATCTTACAAGTTTAACTATGAAATTGCTAATGCAGTAATTCTATTTATTCTATAATTCTTATTGTGGTTCCTCTTTTAATTTCACCTTTCATACCTTTGCGTCCATGAACTTTAACCACACGAAAAGAATTAAAGTCGCCATTTTAGATTTGTATGAAGGGCATGAAAACCAGGGAATGAGATGTATTCGTGAAATACTAAATCAATTCGGCGAAATAAATAATCTTGATATAAGCTGGGATGAATTTGATGTGCGCTTGAAAAGAGAGGTGCCGGATATGACCTATGATATTTTTATAAGTTCTGGCGGCCCCGGAAGCCCGCTTGAAAGCGAAGGAAGTGATTGGGAGAAGGCGTATTTCGACTGGCTTGAGGAAATTGAAAAATGGAATGCAAATGACCTTAATCCTGCAAAAAAATTTGTATTCTTTATTTGTCATTCCTTCCAACTGGTTTGCAGGCACTGGCAGCTTGCAAATGTGAGTAAACGTAAGTCTACAGCATTTGGCGTGTTTCCCGTTCATTTACTTGAGGATGGAAAAGATGAGCCCGTGTTTAATGGAATGAAGGACCCCTTTTATGCAGTTGATAGCCGCGACTGGCAGGTGATTGAGCCACAAATGACTGTATTGCACAGGGGTGTAAAAATTTTAGCCATAGAAAAAGACAGGCCTCATGTTCCCTTTGAAAGAGCTATAATGGCTATGCGGTTTAATGAATATTTTTTTGGCACACAGTTCCATCCGGAGGCAGACGCTTTTGGTATGAGTATGTATTTACAAACAGATGCAAAAAAGAAAACCGTTATTGAAAATTATGGCCTTGAAAAATGGGAATCTATGATAGATCATTTAAATGATCCTGATAAAATATTATGGACGAATGCACATATTCTCCCAAATTTTTTAAATATCGCTACTGAGAGTTTTCAAACTGTAACTGCATAGTCATATGTGTTGTACACCGCAGCATTTCCTTTACTTGACATTCATATTTATTACACTATTGGTCATTTAATATTTATTTTTATTGTGATAAAATATTTATATGATCAAAGCACTTCGTGAAGAGTTCAACAAAAGTTTTACTGAAGAAAAGTATAAGGGATTTTTAGATGATCTTAATAGCAAACATCCCGGCCATATAGTTTTCAGGATAGCCGAAACACCCATTTTTATTCCAAAAGATTTCACAGATAAAATGATTGATGCCTGTGAGAAAATAGTGGATGTTATAACCGATGATAATTTTAAAACCCTCACTGAAAGTTCTATCCCCAAACATGAAAGTGTGCCGAATGAAAACGATCACACACATTTTATTGCATTTGATTTTGGCATTTGCGAAAATGCAAACGGTGAGCTTGAGCCGCAATTAATAGAGATGCAGGGCTTTCCCACCCTTTTTGCTTTTCAGATATATTATCCCGAAATAGTAAAAAAGCATTTTGATATTCCTGCAAATTTTGATAATTACCTGGGAGGCTATGATAAAGCATCATACACTGAGCTTTTAAAAGAAATTATTGTTGGAAAACATGATGTTGAAAATGTGATACTGCTTGAAATAAATCCTCATGAACAAAAAACAAGAATTGATTTTTACTGCACACAGGATTATTTAAATATCCCGATAGTTTCACTCACAGATATTATTCAGCAGGAAAAAAAATTGTATTACATAAACAATGGAATAAAGACGGAGATCAAAAGAATTTATAACCGGGTAATATTTGATGAGTTGCAGCAACAAAAAGAAAGTCTTGGAGAAATAGTTGATATAACACAGCCACTTGATGTTGAATGGATACCCCATCCCAACTGGTTTTACCGCATTAGTAAATACACTTTGCCTTTTATAAAACACCCTTACGTACCGGAAACATTTTTTCTAAACCAGGTGAAACAATTGCCGGATGATTTGGAAAATTTTGTTTTAAAACCATTATTTTCATTCGCCGGCCAGGGGGTAGTGATAGATGTAACAAAAGAGGATATTGATAATGTAAAAGATCTGGAGAATTGGATATTGCAGCGTAAAGTAAAATATGCTGAAGTTATTAAAACCCCCAATGTGCCTGCGAAAGCGGAAATCCGTATTTTTTATTTTTGGAAAGATGAGTGGGAAAGACCTAAGCCTGTAAATAATCTTGGACGGTTAAGTAAAGGTAAAATGATCGGTGTGCGCTATAATATGGATAAAGACTGGGTTGGTGGAACTGTCGCTTATTTTGAAAAGTAGAGCAGATAATTATATTGCACTGCATTTAAAATACAAAAGACCGCTCAATAGAACGGTCTTTTGTATTCTTTTATCTCTTAATTTATTCTCACTCTCTGCGCATATTTTGTTTAGAGTAATTGTATAAATGCGTGCTGTAGCTGGTGTTTTAAAATATATTCTCTTCTCTTATATCATATCTTAGAGTACAGCGGTTGATAGTAATAGATAAAAGTATGATCAAATTTTATTGAACAGTAAATTTCATAGTTATAAAATTCACTGTTATAGTATGACTACCGCTGGTTGCAGGAGCTTTTAAATCGCTTCCTTCCGCTTTAAAACTATCACCTGTTACATTATTGGTATTGTTAGCACCAATGCCCCCGAACTTGTGCGACCAGTCGCCATTCACTGGTAATAATACATAAGACTTATCGGCTGTTAACGGTAGGGTTAATTGGAATATTCCTGTAGTGCTTTGAATAAACTGCTGAGATGGTACCGGTACAGGATTAGCCCATCCACCGGGTGTTGCGTCTCCTACAAGATATAAGTTAGTCGGGCCTGTATAAGGGGTAACTGAAAATGAGCTTGTTGCGAAGTTTACGATAATTAAATAAAGACCGCTTGTGGCCGGGGCTTTCATATCACTTCCTTCCGCTTTAAAACGATCTCCGTTTACATTATTGGTATTATTACCACCAGTACCGCCAAACTTGTGACCCCAATCTCCGTTTAATGGTAAAAACACGTAACTCTTATCAGCAGTCAGATTCACTACTATTCCAAAACTAACGTTATTTAGTTTTGTAAATTGCTGTGATGGTGTTGCAACAGGGTTAGCCCACCCGCCCGGTGTTGCATCGCCAACAAGATAAAGATTAGTAGGAACGACAATTTGCGTAACGGTAAATTTATTAGTTTGAAAATCTACTACAATTTCATATACCCCTGTAACTGCAGGAGCTTTCATATCGCTTCCCTCCGGCTTAAAATCATCACCATTTACATTATTCGTGTTATTAGCCCCTAAACCACCATATTTATGTCCCCAATCTCCATTTACTGGCAGGAATAAATATGTTTTACCAGCATCGAGGAGAAGGGTTATACTAAACTTATATGCATCTACCTTACTAAACTGTTGTGAAGGAGTCGGCACCGGGTTAGCCCAACCTCCGGGTGTTGCATCACCCACAATGTAAAGATTAGCTGGTACAGGAGAGAAAGGTGTGGTAGTTACATTTACAACATTAGAATAAGCGACAGCGCCGCTTGCAGTAGTAGCCTTCATGCGATATTCAACCTTTCCGACAACCCCAACGGCAATTCCGGAAGTAAGGGCAGTGGTGTTCATATCTCCCTGGTTCAAAGAAGCAGTGTAAATTGAGTTTCCACCATAACCAGCAATCTGGAAGGGTGAAGTAAAATTTTTACCCGCAGAATCATATTGTATTACATAGTTCACAATTCCCCCATAACCGGGAAAGGCTGGGGACCATGAAAAAGTATTTGACGCACTGGTAGAGGTAGCCGCGGTACCTGTAACAGTAGTATTTTGTGTTGTTAATTTTGAAGGATCAGTAAAAGGAGTAACTGTAACTTTAACTACATTAGACACGTACCTCTCATTATTATTGCTGTAAGAAGACACTACTCTTACATCAATGCTATAAGGCGAGCCTGGTGCAAATCCGTAATTTAATAAGATGTTGTTAAGCTCTCTGCCCGTTAATCCTGTATTAAGATTCCCTTTAATTTCCTTAGTTACTTTTTTTGAAAAGCTTCTTCCGGAAGTATCAATTTCGAGAATAAACTTGTAGGTGCTTGAATCTACCGCGTATTGAGGACTCGACCACGAAAAGGTAACGACATTGGTAAGGGAATCGGCAAGAGCAGGCGCCACAGACGTTTTGGACGCAGTAAGGGTAACTGCCGTACCATTTTCATACTGTGGAAGGTTTTCGATTTTTTTGCAGGAGTTTAATGCAATGACTCCTATAAGTGACAAAAAAATAAAATTATTTATATATCTCATGTCTTATCTTTTTAAATTGACTATAGTTTTACAGCTTTGTATTTACCTGTTTGAAAATTAACGGTGATCTTGTAATTACCTGCGGATGGGGGACCTGGAAATCCCGGGTCCATGTTCTTTTTTTCGAAATCGCCACTTTCCCATGTTCCACCAGCAAGCATATGATATTGCGTATCCCAATTGCCTTGTTGTTGAATAAGTTTATAAGCTCCTCCTCCTTTCATATTCACTGTGAGTTCATATAGAGTATTTGAAACTTTTGTAAATTTTTGATTTGCATCATATGGCACTGGTAAAGGATTAGCATATCCAGAGGTAGTCGCATCTCCTGTTAGCCATAGAGTGCCATTATCTGGAGCTGTAACCTTGGGAGGAATAAGATAAGGTGTTGCCACAAACTTCAACACATTAGAGTAAAGCGGAATTATGTTATTTGCTAAACTTGATTTCAGTCTTATTTCAAGGTTATGAGGCATCCCAATAACCAATTGTGCATTCAATAAATAATTATTAAACTGTGCTTGTGTAAATGTACTTTCCAGGTCTTTACTTATGCCAATACTTTGCCTGTTGAGATTGGTAAAGTTTGAACCTGAAGTATCAATTTCAAGTATATAGCTAACATCCTGAGAGCTAACACCGGTAGTAAATTTATATTCAGGATTTGTCCATGTTAACTTTATTGCTTCCTGATCACTTGTAGCAAAAGAAAGTGGTATCGTAGTAGTTTTACTGGCCGTAAGAACCGGGGCAGTACCACCTTCAAAGAAAATTTTATGTTCATCTTTTTTGCAGGATAACAAAGTAGCTGTAATAAAGACTGAACTTAGCAGCAGATTTAATATATTTTTCATACGCAATCTTTTTTATAAATTTAGTAACCACCGTTTTGACGAAGGTTTGTGTTTGAGTTTATATCCCGTGAAGGAATTGGAAATATTTTTCTTATTGAAGATACACCTGTGCCGGAACTAACTCCTCCTTTCCATGGCCATAAGTAAGTACTTTCAACAAACCTGTTGAAACGAATAAGATCAGTACGGCGAAAACCCTCCCAATATAATTCTCTTGCTCTCTCATCCAAAATAAAATCAAGTGTTAATTGTCCTGAAACAATATTGCCCGAAGCATTGGTGTAAGCTCGTGTACGAATAGTATTTATATACCCTAAAGCAGTAACAGCATCCCCGCCAGTGCCTGATCTCAATACTGCTTCAGCATATATCAGGTACATTTCTGATAAACGAAATAGCGGCATGTCAACATCAGAAAAATCCTGGCTTTGTCCGCTGGTTCCATCTCTTTTTACATTTCTATACTTTGTTACAGCCAGTCCATCTTTAAAATTGGTAAGGTCGGCGATTTCAAGATTTTGGTTGGTAGTAAAAAATTGGGCCCGTTTATCGAGTGTGCCTGTAACATCAGGAAAGAGAGCCGGCAAATTTTTAGTTGTACGGGCACCACTCCACCCTCCACCGATGCCAAAAGTAGAAGCAGCCATATCTCCGCCTACAGGGGCATGTGTTAAAAATGTGGTGCCGCCATAGCCCTGGGTATGCAGGCCATCATAATTAATAGTAAAGATAAATTCACTTGTATTGAGATTATTATCTGCACGCATTAACCAGTTATAATTTGTTACGAGAGTATATCCTCCATCAATTACTTTTTTAGAATAGGTGATAGCCTCAGTATATTTAGCTGTACCGGTATATACTGCAGCGTTTAAATATATACGTGCCAGCAATGCCCACACAGCACCTTTATCTGCACGCCCATATTCATTTGTCCTTGGGGCGGGCATATCAGCTTCTATTGCTTTCAATTCACTTTCTATATAACTAAATACTTCAGATCGCCTTGCTTGTGGAGGAGGCGGGCC
>JBDSAQ010000255.1:0-26343 GCA_039922095.1 Ginsengibacter sp.
CTGTATTGATAAGATAAAAAGAAGTATAAAATTTATAAGTTTCATTCTGTCTGTAGTTTTATGCTGACGAGTCGTGGTTTGGTTGCCCACGTTTTAGGGCTTTGTGTTGTGGTGGGAATCAGGGAACGTCAGCCCACCATAACACAAAACCCATGTAAGTGGTAGTTTTATTAGTGCGACCAATTTTCAATCTTTCCTTTTTTTTCGTCGAACCAAATTTCAATATAGATGTCTTCGGAAATGGGCTTTCCTTTATCTTTTAAAATGTCGAAATTTAATTTCTTTAATGCTCTAAATATTGTATTGATGCAATAATTGAATTCATCCCTTTCCCAATACTTATCAATCGAATCAGCTGATTGATATCCAAGCATAGTTACTTTTGAAACTTTCCCATCTTTCCCAATTGTCACCAAATATTTTTCAGAACAGTCAATGCTGTCAATATTTATCCACTTCGCCTTTTTTATTTTTTTGAATAAAATGTCAGAAATTTTATCCTTATTTTTTCTATCAATTGCTTTCGGATTGTCAAAGTAATTGACTACATTCTCCATGCCTATAACCCTACCGAAAGCAATGCTTATTACTGTCTCCTTTTCGTAAATTTTATAAAAAACTCCATCCCATCTTAATACTTTATTGCTCATTGGGAAATTCAAGTCGCCCGAAAACCAGTTGATATAAACTCTGCCACTTATAACATTGTCTCCAAAAATCTCTTTCATTTTTTCAATAGAAGCAGCTTTATTGATTTTGCCGCTTCTTCTCTCACCGCAATTTATTATGTCAACAAGAAAAAGACTGTTAGTGTCAATTTCATATATTGCTTGATAGCCTCGCCAGCAATTGAATGAAAAACTTCCGTTTGTATTATTTCTGAAGCTAAGACCAAATAATTTTTCTGTTTTTGCGGTGTCCCTTCTTTGTAAGTATTGCTCAAGAATCAAGTTGTATGTTGCAATCGTGTCTCCTTTGAAAATTATGTAGTCAGGCATTTGCGGACTTGCAATAAGTCGAAATGCAGAAAGTGTCAAGACCAAGATAAATAGAAAAAGAAGTTTGTAGCTTTTTATCATATCAGTTTTATATCCAGATGCAACTGTCTGTGTCATTACATAGGGTGTCCGAAAAATTACCACTTACGATTCAGGTATTGCCGATGGTTGGGGATTTAAAATTCGTCCTCTGGAACTGCTGCCTGGCTTTTTGCTAAAGATAAATATTATGAACTAAAGTTTGGCTTTGTTCGTGAAGCCCTAAACTGAAGTACAACAGGATTACTACTGTTGATTGTTCCAACGTCGAGCCCAACTATTGCAATACCAATTTTGTGCGTAGTTTGTCATACGAGGAGGTTAAGAATTGATTATTGTTTAAAGTGTCTATTTAAAATCTGTGTCCTAACCGTTGTATTCTTAAAAAAATGTGTTTTTGATTATTCTCGAACGGCTGAATTAAATAACTTCCTGAAACTTCACGAACTAAATATTTTGTCACACCACTTGGGCGAAAATTTTTATAATAACTTAAAAAGATGGTGTCAAACGATGACTGATTTGAAAATGTTCCATGATAATATTCCATAACTTTTAAACTGTCCCTTTTAATGACTGTCAATGCAAATTTTTTGTCTTTGGTCATCGCAATTTGATAGCTATGAACTGTGTCTTCATTCCATGCTAACAGATATATGTCTTGATAGTTTTTAATTGTCTCGTCCGAGGAGGATGCCTTATTTGTCCTGCAAGCTATCAACAGGAACATCGTCAAACAAAATAGTATTGAATTGTAATAGGTCATTTTTAATTACGCACAACTCTTGCATTGCCGCCTCTAAAAATAATCTATTGCGCAACGCTCCCAAAATTAGCATGCTTACTACACTTTAATTAATACCATACCATAAAATTAATAAATGTACGCCCCCCCTTGAATAAGTAAGTCCAGTTACCACTCAGCTGCGTAGAAATACGTAAAATAAAAAATGCGTATTTATTCGCTTGATTACCCCCTTACTCCCCACTTATTTTTGTTGCTCGAATAAACGATTTCTTAAGATATAAGTTTTTCTAAAAGGGAATTATAAAATTCTCATTCTTCAGTTTTAGAAAGCAACGAATAATCTCTATAAAAACTAAAGGAGTAAGCCGAAAATCCAAAAAAAAGAGTAGGCATAATAATAACACACAAACAATAGAATTATGAATTACAAAATCAAAGGAAACCTTTGCGGTTTCTTATGCGAAGATTGCACAGAGCCAATCTTTCCGGCAGAAGTTTTGCTTTATCTTCCATCCCAAAAAGAAAGGGTTATAGCAGCCACTGTAGCCAATACCAAAGAGACTTTCCGGGCGGTTGGCAATAAGGAAAGAGATTCAAGAAAAGAACTGCTTTTAACCAGGACTAAAACGGATGCACAAGGTAATTTCGAATTTTCAGTTGATGAAAAGTACGCAAACACAGCCTTCGATATTGATTTCGTTTGCGGCAATGTACCACGTATACCGCCTAAAGGGCCACGTAAAGAGCCTGTGCAGTTTCACCTTACTACATTTTATCCGCAATGGCGAATAGAAAACGCAAGTGAAAACTATTACTACAACTGGAAATATTGCATTACATCAAAATGGTGGTGTTATATACGTGGGTATTATTTTGATGCCTGGGTTATATGCGGTCATCTTCGCAATTGCGAAACCGGCGCTCCTATTGCTAATGCAACAGTTACAGCATGGGATGCAGATTTTTTAACTGATGATAACCTCGGCTCTGCAACAACAGATGCAGGCGGCCATTTCAGAATTGATTATACATCTGTACAGTTTAAACAAACGTTTTTATCTCCCTGGATAAACGTGGAAACAGATCCCGGTACACTCACTTTCAACAGCGGCCCTGATGTATATTTTAAAGCATCTATCGGGGGTGTAACACTGATAGATGAAACATCAGCCAACAGGCGCAATAATGTGGGTTATTGCCTTTGTGTGGATCTGTGCACAAAAATAAATGTAGGCGATCCGGGTGATACCAATTTCCCCAGTGCATGGACAGGGATAGGAACAGCATTTAATATTTCAACCGGCATTGGCCCTAAAGATTTTGATGCAGATGGATATGCAGGCAGTGGAAAATATGGGCTAAGCAGTGTAATACGGCTTACCGGCCAGGCGGCGCCTAAAGCAGCAAGCGGTAACCCGATTGAATATCGTTTTCGTATAAGTGATGTAACCACACCTAATGGCGGAGCTGCACCTGCACTGGCCAACTTTACAAAAATAGTTGGTGTAACTCCAGGCTTATTTGTAGCAGGTACAGTTGCCAAGCTTATGGAAAAAGTGTTTCCTTTTACAGTGTATGATGTAATTAGTGACCAGGCAGATTTTGATGCCGAAGGCTGGTTTGATGTAAACAGTGCTATAGCCCGTACACAGATAATAAATGGTTTGGGCAGCTTAAGCAATTATTGGTTTATTGATGAAGATACCCTGGTGGCATTAAATACAAGCGCCTTAACAACCGCCCCGGATGTAGCACCCGGCGTGGCTAATGCAGGAGATGTATTTCCGGCAGGCAGTAAAATACCCATAGAAAAAGTGGCCATTCGTTTTGAAATAAGGGAAGTGGTTAATAAGCCTGCCAATATTTTTAATGTAATAGCAGGTAGCGGAAAAACGCTAAACTCAGGGATAATAAATAACAATTCATCATTCCTGAAATTTGCAGTTCAGGAACTTCAAACCTTAGGCGATTGCTCTCCAGTAAGTGGAACTTTGCATGCAAAATATACAGTGCATCACCCGCATTTGCAAAGCACTTCAATAAATGTTCACAATAACAGCTGGACCATAAACAAGGGATTAAGCGATAGTTTTATTCCTCTTTCAGGCAATACAAATGCCGCAGTAAATGCAGGTAATAACAATTCGTTGCAAATTAATGCCTCTCCCAACGATCTTGTACGCTGCACTTATGCCATAACATTGTATGTACAAAGACGGCTGCATAATGGGGATAGCCAGCTTTCTCATGAAGAACAACAGATTCTATTCTTCTATGATATTTAAAAGTTATCAGCCAGGTGTATAAAAAAACACCTGGCTGTTTAACAACTTGTCCCCGGTTTAATAGGGTAAGGGTCTATGTTTATTTGAAGGACAGTGTAAAAAGAAATCAACAAATTATCCGCATTCTTTTTATGTCCTTATTTTATTAGTTTATTTGTATGTTTGATAAATGAATTAAAAGCTTATGGGTTTATACTTTTTTGCAGGGATACTGCAAACATTTGATTGAAACCTTTACGCTAAAGCTAATCTGTGATATTATCATAATATCCGACACCTCTTACGTAGAAGTATGTAGAATGAAAAAATAGGTGTTTATACCCTTGATTACTCCTCTGTTCATAAGTTACTTTTGTTGCGATTGCCTTGGTTTAGATGAAGATATTTTAAAGAGTTTACTATAGAATAAAAGCGATAACTATTCAGTTCAAAAAAAGTATGATTGGGATCTTTATAAATTTAGGGAGTAAGCCAAAAATCCATAATAGTATGCAAATACAATAACAACCAAAACAATAACTATGAACTACAAAATTAACGGGAACTTATGCGGCTTCTTATGGGAAGATACCACAAAACCTATACTTCCATCAGAGATCCTGATATACCTTCCATTGCAAAGGGAACAGGCAATAGCAACTAACGCAGCAAAAATTAAAGAGACTTTCAGGTTTGTTACTAATAAAGAAAAATACACCAGGAAAAACCTGCTATTAACCAAAGTTGTATCAGATGAAAAGGGAGACTTTGAATTTTCATTAGATGAAAAATATGCGAAAGGGCCTCTGGACATTGATTTGGTTTGCAGCACCGTACCACGCATACAGTCTGTGCAGTTTCATCTTACTACTTTTAATCCGCAATGGCACAAAGCAAACGAAAGTGATAATTACTGCGATTGGAAATACTCCATTACATCTAAGTGGTGGTGTTATGTTCAAGGCCATTACCTGGATGCATGGGTAATATGCAACCATCTACTAAATTGCGAAGCTCATCATTTAATGAGAATGCCTCACTCACAACATGAAATGCAGATTTCTTAAATAAACGTACGTATTGTAATACAGCATTCGCTATTTAAGATCACTCTCTTTCAAACATATATTCAATATATTGATTTGTCTAACGGGGAAAGCTTACATCAAAAAAGAATGCTTGGGTCGGGGAATGTTCCGGGTAATGTAGTTATTGTTTTCATGGGTGCTAATATAGAATGGCTTAAGCACTGTGATCTTATTTTTTTCTTCTCAGCAATAACCACAGTATAAAGAAAACAATAAGCAAGATCAGCAGCCAATGCCACCACTTACCAAAACCGCCTTTATTTTTTTCATAACTGGTGCCAAAGCCTTTTACTTTTCCAAACACTGCAGTTTGTCCGCCAATGATACGTTCCTTTCCTCCGGTATTTTCAATTTGCGTAACCGTGATAGTATAGCCTGTTAATTTTTCATCAGCATTATTGGGAACATATTCCATGTTAATTGTACCAAAATCGTTTGGCTTTAATAGAATACTGTTTAAATAGCCACCTTCTTTCGAGAGTGTAAATACCCCATTTCCTTCGTGTTTAAAACCTTCTCCAATAATCTTATTTTTCAGTATTATATCTTTTAATTCACCGTTCATTGTTAACCTCAATATTCCCTTATTAAGTAAGACTGGGCTCCCATCGGCATCTGCTGCACTAAATTTTACCTTTACATTCATTGGCAGGTTTGTAAGGTTTGCGATAGTAGCATAAGCTGGCACCTGTGGACCTGGAGCAAAATCGTATACACTAATATTTTTCCATGCAATGTTATTGTTGTTTTGAACATTAGCATATAGGTCGGCTGTCTCTGGAAATTTCATACCAGTGCTGGTGACAACCCTTGCCAATAAACAAAAATGACTTGCATCTCCCTGGAATGAACCGGAATAAAGATTAGGGTTAGGCAGGTTCCATGCAAATTCAGCAATAGTGCTATCTCCCGCAGAAACAACAGGCAAGGTTACGGTTCCTATGGGGCTTCCCATCAGCATGGTATTAGAAGGTGGGTCAAAATAAGTACCACCGATCCAGGGTGAGGTCCAACTTAAACCGGAACTTGCTTTGGCCCAATACAGCATTAATTGTTCTGTTCCTGTACTGGCCACTCCACCCCTGTTATGCAGTTTAATATAAACATAATTAGTATGTATACTGCCGTAGTAATTTGCATTTTGCGTTATGTGGGCAAATGCATGTGTTGGGTCTTGTGATTGACGCAACCATATATCTTCACTTTGCCACATGGGTAAAGTGGAAGTATTAGGCTCTAAGCCTAAATCCCCTGATTGGTCCTTTACAAATAAGTCTGCTACATTTAAAATATCAGGTTCTAATTTTACTATCCAATAATCATTATTATAACCATGGTTTCCACTTACATCATCATCATTTGAACCAGACAAGCCTGCTATTATATATCCGCCATCTGATGTTTCTTTTATTGAATAGGGCCAATCACGACCGGTACCTCCCAGGCACTTTCTCCATTGAAAATCGCCAATACTGTTAAGCTTAACTATCCAATAATCACCACTCCCATGGCTGCCAGCTACATCGCCATCAAAGGAATCACTATGGCCTGCAACAATATAACCACTATCTGTTGTTTGAGCAATAGAACGGGCATAGTCCATCAAACTGCCTCCTAAAGTTTTTTGCCATTGTATCGAACCTCTTCCATCAAGTTTTACAACCCAATAATCAATATTTGAATGATGCCCGGTGACATCGCCATCATTTGACTGGGTGAATCCTGTAAATATATAACCGCCATCAACTGTTTGTTCAATTGATTCTGATCTATCCCCACTACTTCCTCCCATACAAATTTGCCATTGTATAACTCCGATGTTATTAAGTTTAACTATCCAACAATCACCACTGCCATGATTGCCACTTACATCTCCATCGTTGGAATCAGAGCCTCCTGCTACTATATAACCTCCATCATTTGTTTGTTTAATGGAATATGTATAGTCATTATCGCTTCCTCCCAGGCATTTTTGCCACTGTATAATTCCGGTGCTGTTAAGTTTTACAACCCAATAATCATACTGCCACCCTGACGACCCAACGCCATGGCGGCCGCTTACGTCACCATCGAAGGAGCTCGTTGAGCCAGCCACAATATAACCTCCATCATTTGTTTGGTGAATATCATAAGCCATATCCCCTAAACTGCCACCAAAAGAATTTTGCCATGTAATATTTCCAAGTGGATCAAGCTTAACTATCCAATAATCATTATTTCCCTGATTACCACTTACATCTCCATCTAAGGAATTGGAATATCCGGCTATAATATAACCACCATCAGATGTTTGTTCAATTGAATTTGCAACGTCATCATCACTTCCTCCGAAGCACTTTTGCCATTGTATAGTACCCGTGCTGTTAAGCTTTACTATCCAATAATCAGAAGCACCTCCATGATTACCACTTACATCTCCATCTAAGGAACTGGAATTTCCAGCTATAATATAACCACCATCTGATGTTTGTTTAATGGATGAAGGCTGGTCCCATTCAGTGCCACCGAGGCATTTTTGCCATTGAATAGCAGGAACCTGTGCCTCTGCGCTAAAAGAAAATACAAAAAATAAAAAAGCGATAAGTGTATAACTCTTTTTCATAAACAGATTTTATAAGGTTGTAGCAGGTAGTTAACGGAGGCTGGCTCGCTCAAAATAGTTATTAAAATCTGCTTTCAAAAAAAATAATTGTGGTTAATTTTTTCTGCCTGCTTTTTAAAGTATGGAAATCAATTTTTCTTTTCCAGCAAATATTCCTTAAACATTTCATAATCTACTTTCATTGTTAAGCTCAGTTTCATTTTATCTAATAAATTTTTTATGGCAACTGGCATTGGTATGGAGCTTTGAATAACAGGCTCTACTACATCATAAAATTTTACGGGATGGGCAGTTTCTAAAAATATGCCTTGTAAATGTGGGTGATGTTGTAAATGTTTTTTCAATCCGAGGTAGCCAACAGCACCGTGAGGGTCTAATAAATAATTATTGTTTTGATAAACTTCTTTTATGACTTCTTTAGTTTCATCGTCAGTGATGCTATAACTACTCAGCACATTTTTAAGAGAATTAAATTCTTTATCAAACAATTCAAGAATGCGAACAAAGTTGCTTGGGTTGCCAACATCCATAGCATTTGACAAAGTTGCTATTGATGACCTGGTTTTATAATTTCCTGTTTCAAGATAATCATGCACTACATCATTGGCATTGCATGCAGCTATAAAATGCTGTACTGGCAAACCTGAATGATGGGCTAACAAGCCTGCACAAATGTTTCCGAAATTACCGCTGGGTACACTTATCACCGGGGGATTATTCTTATCCAACCATTGCTTGTATGCAAAAAAATAATAAAACTGCTGCGGCAGCCAGCGGGCAACATTTATAGAATTAGCAGAAGTAAGAAATAATTTTTTATGAATTGATTCATCTGCAAATGCCTGCTTCACCAAATGCTGGCAATCATCAAACGAACCATCTATTTCAATGGCAGTAATATTTTTACCATGAGTAGTTAGTTGTAATTCCTGAACACTGCTTACTTTTCCTGCCGGATAAAGGATGATAACATCAACACCATCCACATCATAAAAACCATCTGCAACAGCTCCGCCGGTATCGCCGGAAGTAGCTACCAGCACAGTTATTTTCCTTTTATTATTCTGTACAAAATACCCGAGACAACGGCTCATAAATCTTGCACCAACATCTTTAAATGCCAACGTAGGTCCGTGAAAAAGTTCTAATGAAAAAATATTTTCTTCAACCTTTACCAATGGAAAATCAAAATTGATCGTCTCAGAAACAATTCTTTTAAGCTCATTTTCGGGGATAGAATCACCTGCATAAAATTTGATAATATTAAAGGCTATTTCTTCATTGGAATATTGATTAATACTCTCTATAAACTTTTTATCTACCTGTGGAATGCTTTCCGGAAAATACAATCCTTTATCAGGAGCCTGCCCATTTATGGTAGCATCTTTGAAATTAACTTTTGGCGATCTATGGTTTGTGCTGTAGTAAAACATTACGTAACAAGTGAAAAAAAAAGTGAAAAAAAACTTACAACTCAGGACTTACAACTTATTACTCCTTGCTTACACTTATACCTTTATTATTTATTGTAGTAACATAAGTATAATAAGCAAGGCCTGTAGCATCATAAATATTTTTCATAATGGTTTCAACTTTTATAGCGGTGCTCTCCTCTTTACACAACATAAAAATAGAAGGACCTGATCCGGATATGCCCCCACCTAAGGCTCCCGCATCAATGCTTCTATTTTTAACCTCATCAAAACCGGGGATCAGCATACTTCTCACCGGTTCAATTATTACGTCTTCCAATGAACGACTTATTAAACCGTAATCATTTTTTAGAAACCCTGCTACAAGGCCCGCCACATTTCCCCATTGCTTAATCGCATCTTTTAATAAAACTTCTTTGCGTAAAATCTCTCTTGCATCTGATGTTTTTACTTCAATTTGCGGATGCACAACGGTTACATACAATGGAGGTGCAGGCAATGCTATAATATCCAACGGAAAAATAGAACGCACGAGGGTTACTCCCCCATAAATGCATGGAGAAATATTATCAGCATGCTTAACCCCGGAAGCCAGTTTTTCTCCTGCCATTGCAAAACGAACAAGATCTTGGTTTGAGAATTTATTATCCAACAACATATTTGCTGCAACTACGGCTCCTGCTGCGCTTGCTGCGCTGGAGCCAAGGCCACTGCCGGGTTTTATGCGTTTATCTATAATTATATCAAAACCAATATTGCCCTCTAATTCCTGCATTAATGATAACAAAGAAACACCCGCAACATTTTCCTCAGGTACTGTTGATAAATTATAATTGTCAAGATGCTTTATGCGAATGCCGGGCTTTTTACTAAGGGAGATTTCCATTATATCTTTAGGATCATTCAATGCTAATCCCAGGACATCAAAACCACAAACTATGTTTGCAATTGTTGCAGGAGAAAAAATTTTGATAGTGCTACCCCTATCCCCTAAAGGGGGAATGAGCAAATCCTGGTCTTTAATGTTTATTATCTTATCCATCCAATGTCATTTATAAACTTCGTCCTCTCTTAAAGGATGATGGTACTTCTCTATTTCCCCCTTTAGGGGATAGGGGCCTTTTAACCCGCTGCCCTTATTATATCAGCGAATACTCCAGATGCTGTTACCTCTGCGCCGGCACCAGCACCTTTAATTACCAATGGCTGCTCTGTATAACGATCTGTATAAAAAAGCACAGCATTATCTTTTCCATAAAGATGATAAAAATCATGCTGGGGATCAATGTGCTGCAGGCCTACTGAGGCTTTACCGCCCCCATCCCCTGAAGGGGAGTTCGAGTAAGATGCTACAAACTTTAATTTCTTTCCGGCATTTTTTGCTTCACCAAGTAATTTTTTAAAATGGTCTTCGTGTTCTTCCATTTTTTTGTAGAAATTTTCAACATCGCCATGCATACATTCTTCAGGCATAAATGAATTATTGGTTATGTCCTCCATCTCCATCTTTTCTCCCGTCTCACGGGCAAGTATCATTATTTTGCGCATAACATCTTTGCCACTCAAATCTAACCTTGGGTCCGGCTCTGTATAACCTTCTTCCTGCGCCTGCCTTACTACCGAAGAAAAACTTTTTTCCCCTGTGTAATTATTAAAAACAAAATTCAACGTGCCGCTCAAAACAGCTTCAATGCGGTTTACTTTATCGCCGCTCCTCAAAAGATCGTTCAATGTTCCGATAACCGGTAAACCTGCTCCTACATTGGTTTCGAATAAAAAGAGTGCATTAAATTCCCTGGCAAGGTCTTTAAGCTTTTTATAATATTCATAAGCAGATGAGCAGGCAATTTTATTGCAGGCAACTACAGAAATGCTTTTTTGCAAAAATAAATTATACGATTTTGCAACATCATCATTTGCTGTAACATCAATAAAAACTGAATTTCTTAAGTTCTTTGTACGGATAATTGAAATCAGCTCATTCATATTCATAACTTCACCTTGCTGCAGCAGTTCGCTCCACTTTGACAGATCAATACCATCATCATTAAAAGCCATTTTTTTACTGTTGGCTATGCCCGTAATGCGCACCTGCAAACGTAAATGATCTGCCAAATGCTGCAACTGCTGATTCAATTGTGCCAATAGTCTTTTGCCAACATTTCCTGTTCCGCTTATAAATAAATTTACCTGCTTATATGTTGTTTCAAAAAATTCTTCATGCAGTACATTTATTGCTTTCTTTACATCTGCTGCAGAAATTACCGCAGAAATATTTCTTTCAGAAGAGCCTTGTGCAATGGCCCTGATATTTACCCCGTTTCTCCCTAAAACACCGAACATTTTTCCGCTTATACCCGGATGATTTTTCATGTTGTCACCTACCAGGGCAACAATTGCCAATGCTCTTTCAATTATAAGCGGCTCTACCTTTTTTGTTTCAATCTCATATGCAAAAGCCTTATCTGCTGCGGCTTTTGCTTTATCCGCATAAAGTTCTTCAATACCTACACATATAGAATGTTCCGAGGAGCTTTGTGTAATTAAGATCACATTTATTCTTTCATCCGACAATGCTTCGAACAATCGTTTTGAAAATCCGGGAATACCTGCCATGCCACTTCCTTCCAGGCTTAACAATGATATGTTATTGATACTGGAAATTCCACGAATACTATTGCCATTTTTTTGGACATCGCTTTCAATAAGCGTACCCTCATCATCAGGTGCAAACGTATTTTTTATCCTGACAGGGATGCGCTTGTTCATTACCGGCTGAATGGTGGGAGGATAAATAACTTTAGCTCCAAAATGTGACAGCTCCATAGCTTCCTGGTAAGATATGCGGTTAATTATTTTTGCATTGGATACTAACCTCGGATCAGCGGTCATCATACCTGAAACATCAGTCCATATCTCTGCCACGGAAGCGCTCAATGCTGCAGAAACTATTGCCGCAGTATAATCAGACCCTCCCCGGCCTAATGTAGTGGTGGTGCCTCTTTGGTCAGATGCAATAAACCCGGGAATAATGCAAAGCTGGGTATCAATGGAAAAAAAGAAGCTTTGAATTTTTTTATTGGTAGATGTAAAATCAACATTTGCATTTCCAAAGTGAGAATCTGTTATTATAAGCTCTCTTGCATCTTTCCAGGTATTATTTATGCCAAGCGCTTTTAATTTGGCGGCAAAAATTTGTGATGATAATAACTCTCCATAGCTAATAACAGAATCCTTTGTGCGAAGTGATAATTCTCTTAATAAAAAAATTCCATTACAGATATCTTCTATTTCATTGCAGCGTTTCTTTACCATGCTTAATACACTGCTTTGCTGATCAAGCGGAATTAATTCTTTTACCGTTGCAAGATGCCGTTGCGCTATTAATTGTAACTTTTCTTTGTAGCTATCATTACCAATACAAGCTAATTCCGCAGTTTCCAGTAAGTCGTCTGTAATACCACCCAGGGCAGATAATACTATAACTGTTCTCGTATTTTTTTTAATAGCCTGCTGTATTATACTTATTACATTATTGATATTTTCAGCATGGGCAACAGAAGTACCACCAAATTTTAAAACCTGCATATGTATGTTTGAAATTGAATTGTATATTTTAAAATATAATTTTGTTTTGGTAAAAAAACAAGATAGGCATTAAATATAAAAATATAACCAACTACGGGTTACTGTAATGATAATATTTGTAGCAGATGAGGTAACAGTTTTATGAAGGAGACCCATAAAATCGCCGGAGTGGTTGTAAGATGTCATAATAAAATATGCCCGAAAATAACCAAATAGAGCCAAAGCCTGAAATGTAGTTGAACTGAATGCAGCAACAGGAAACTGAGGTATGTATGTAGTCGTAACTGTTTAAAGTGAACCCTTGGTTTGCACATAGCTCTAGTCGTCATGCTTAGTTGTTTCTTTAGAAAACCTGTTCCTTATCTTTTGTATCAACTACAATGGTTTTCGCCCACATATCACCTAAGCGTTGATGTTTATCAGAATTTTTAATAGCAATAATTGCAGGAATGCCCCACATCAAAATATCGATAGGATCAAGGAGATGCCGTTTGAAAGCCTGTGTCCATTCGATCTCCTTTCTATCAATAGTCAACACTTTTAAATACATTCCCTGATATGCAATTGTGGCACCGTAGCAAGCTTCAATAACAACAAAATATATAAGCCAACTTATTGGAATAGGTAAAGCCATCAAGCCGCTTACTGTTTTTACACCTTCGTTATCTACCTGTCCGAAGTAATTAATATACAGGTATACAGGTAATAAAAATAGTGCATAGTCAATTATTGTCGCTATTATACGCTTCTTAAGATTTGCCTTCGTTTTTAAAATTGATTGAAGAGAGGTGGCTGTCATGATAACATTGCATTTACATTAAATTCTGAGCATTACTGATATTGAATGTAAATAGGTTTTGGTGTGAATTTTAATAACTCTGAAGGCTTGTAAAGGCCCTGAATATTTTTTTTGGTATCATTCTTATAAAATAATTTAAAGCCGGCAAACTGAACGGGTTCTCTATAGATATATCTTTGATATGTGCCTTGTTTTAGAATTTTACTTCCCCAGCCATCCATATCCATTACTATCTGCACTTCGGGTACTTTTTTTATTTTTTTATAATCTGTAACCATCCCCTGCGTAAACCTGTGAATAATTAAAATCTTAGGAATGAGATCGTTCTTTTTTACGATATCAGCCAAAAAATCAATTGTTGCATTTATATCATCTGCATTGAAAGTACCAATTTTTGTACCCGGCCTCTCCCCGTTTTTCATTGAAAATTCCGGGTCAATCCCTAAATGCACGTTAGGCAGCTTTAAGTATTTTTCCACCTCCCGCACTTCATCTTTTATGGTACTGCCGGCAATTTGTATATCAATAAAAACCTGTGCATTTATTTGTTTTGCCCAGTTAAGTATAGTGTCTATCTGGTGAAAAGGCATACGCAGCCTGTATTTACCATCTTTACCAGGTGAGCCTTGTGCTGTTACTGCTATATAATGCAAGGCAGGTATTACAGGTGTTGCAGTATCTGCAGACTTCCATTTGTTTACTTCCTGCATAAGTTTTTTAAACATAGAATCTTTAGGTATCTCACCTAAAATTCCCATCTTCTTTGAATATAGATTTCCATAAAAAGAAACAATTCTGCTAAAGGGAAGAATTGCCCCATACAAAGGGTAAGGAGATTTTACCGGCCATAAACCTGTGGTATCACCGTTGCTAAGTGCCAGCATTTTTTTATTGTATAATCCTGTATCCAGGTTCATCCGGGCAGGCTTTTTTTCAATTACAGACTGAGCAGAATCTTTTGCAGAAACTTCTTTTGAAGAAGATTCTCCGGCGGAAGTACCTGTTTGGCAACTTGCACAGAAAGCACTAAATAAATAAACAATCAATAAGATGGAAAGAGGATTTTTAATTTGCATATTCCGAAGATAGTAATTCTAATAAGGAAATCATATGATAAAACAACTTGTATCTCTTAGTGTGAACGCAATACTAAAATGACTACAATATACAAGTAATGAATTGGGGAAGTTTTTAATAACTCAAAGATATTTAAGAGGGTTGCGCCGGGAGATTTGAATATAATTTTTGATATTCATCCAAAAAGCAATAAATAAATAAATGATGAGGGGAGAGCCCATTGTTAAGAAGGAAATATAAATAAAATACCTTCTTATTACCGAAGTTGCGATCCCCATTTTTTCACCAATTGCATTACAAACACCAAAAATCTGCCACTCAATAAAATGCTTAATTGTCTTCATGATGCTAATTTAATAATATTTCATTTATTATGAGGGTCAAATATCTTTTTTTTGAATATCACAAGTTAATGACCTCATTGATTTTAAGTAATTTTGTATCTTAGAAATGGATGGTTATATTTAATAATAATCTAAATAACAAGCAATGGTATTTGATATTGAAATGGTTAAAGATGTGTATGTCAGGTTCGCTGATAAAGTAAATGCTGCCCGTGAAATAATAGGCAGGCCATTAACCCTCACTGAAAAAATTCTCTACGCACATCTTTGGAAAACCAATGCCACTACCGCATACGATAGGGGAAAGAGCTATGTGGATTTTGCGCCTGACCGTGTAACTATGCAGGATGCTACAGCACAAATGGCGCTGCTACAGTTTATGCAGGCAGGCAGAACTAAAGTGGCCGTACCTTCTACTGTGCATTGCGATCACCTGATAATGGCAAAGGAAAACAGTAAAGTAGATTTAGACAGGGCAGTACATGAGAGCAGCGAAGTGTATGATTTTTTAGCCTCTGTATGCAACAAGTATGGTTTAGGTTTTTGGAAACCGGGAGCTGGAATTATACACCAGGTTGTATTAGAAAATTATGCTTTTCCGGGAGGACTAATGATAGGCACAGACAGTCATACAGTAAATGCCGGAGGCCTGGGAATGATAGCAATTGGAGTAGGCGGCGCTGATGCGTGTGATGTGATGGCAGGCCTGCCATGGGAATTAAAATTTCCAAAACTGATAGGGGTTAAATTAACCGGCAAATTAAATGGCTGGGCGGCACCAAAGGATATAATATTAAAAGTAGCAGGGATATTAACTGTGAAAGGCGGCACAGGCGCAGTGGTCGAGTATTTTGGGGAAGGGGCTCTGTCTATAAGCTGCACAGGAAAAGGCACTATATGTAATATGGGTGCTGAGGTTGGCGCTACTACCTCTACTTTTGGCTATGATGAAAGTATGGAAAGATACCTGAGAGCAACAGGCAGAAATGAGGTGGCAGACGCTGCAAATAATATTAAAGAACACCTTACTGCCGATCCCGAAGTTTATGAAAATCCTGAAGCTTATTTTGACCAGGTAATAGAAATAAATTTAAATGAATTAGAGCCGCATCTTAATGGCCCGTTCACTCCTGATCTTGCAACACCAATTTCAAAAATGAAAGAGGTTGCCACCACCAATGGATGGCCTCTTAATGTAGAGGTTAGTTTATTGGGGAGCTGCACAAATTCGTCTTATGAAGATATTTCAAGATCAGTGAGTATAGTAAAACAGGCAGCAACAAAAGGGCTTAAATTAAAAACTGAATTCACCATTAATCCAGGTTCTGAACTGGTTAGGTACACCGTTGAAAAGGATGGATATTTAAAGGAGTTTGATAATATAGGAGCTATTGTTTTTGCTAATGCCTGTGGCCCTTGCATAGGAATGTGGGACAGGCTTGGCGCAGAAAAACAGGAAAAGAATACCATCGTTCATTCCTTCAATAGAAATTTTGCAAAACGAAATGATGGCAATCCAAATACATATGCTTTTGTTGGATCCCCGGAGCTGGTGACTGCAATAGCATTTGCAGGAGACCTCGGTTTTAATCCAATTACTGATACACTAACTAACGACAAAGGCGAACAGGTAATGCTTGATGCCCCGAATGGATTTGAGTTACCTCCAAATGGATATTCAGTTGAAGATGCAGGATACCAGGCCCCGGCGGCTGATGGAAGCGGGGTAAATGTTATTGTTGATCCGGAAAGTAAACGTCTGCAACTATTAGATCCCTTCCCTGCATGGGAAGGCACGGATTTAAAAGGCTTACGATTATTAATAAAAGCCAAAGGAAAGTGCACAACAGATCATATTTCTATGGCCGGGCCATGGTTAAAATTTCGTGGGCATCTTGATAATATCAGCAATAACTTATTGATAGGTGCAGTTAATTTTTTCAACGAAAAAACAAACCTTGTAAAAAATCAGCTTACAGGAGAGTACGGCCCATTGCCGGATATGCAACGGGCATACAAAGCTGCAGGCATAGGTTCAATTATAGTGGGTGACGAAAATTATGGTGAAGGCTCATCAAGAGAACATGCTGCAATGGAGCCACGGCACCTTGGCGTAAGAGCTGTACTGGTTAAGTCTTTTGCACGCATACATGAAACCAATTTAAAAAAGCAGGGAATGCTTGGCCTTACTTTTAATACCAAAGAAGATTATGATAAAATTTGCGAAGATGACTTGATTGATATTGATGGATTAATAAGCTTCAGCGTAAACAAACCACTTATCGTTCACCTTAATCATAGTGATGGAACATCAGATATCATCATAGCAAATCATTCATATAATGAGCAACAAATTGAATGGTTTAAGGCCGGTGGTGCATTGAATATTATAAGAAGAGAGTTTGAAAGATCACAGCACGTGAAAGTTTAAATTGATAATAGAAAAATTCAGATACACATCTATAAAAAGATTTAACGGACAATATCAAATTTCTGATTCTCTGTTATTCCTTTCCATTTATCCGTTCTAAAAGGCCCGGCAGGAAAGCCTTCTTTATTAAAGAGATTATTATCACCGGCATCATCAGCCCATCCAAAACGAACAGCTTTGGGACTGCGTACCATATCGGTTAAAATTATGACGTTGTTCCCTTTTATAAATGCTTTGGCAGGATAAAATATTCTATCTGGTCCTGCAATTTCAAATCCCGACACATTGCCATTTTTACTTTTTGCTGTAAGGCCACTTCCAACATTTTTAAAACTAATCTTAACTGTGTTATTTACAATTTGCATAGAATCATATACAGGGCCGCTACTAATTGTCTGTTTCCCATAAACATTTTGTAAGGCAATAGCAGCAAGCCGTTTTCCTACATCTTGTTTGTTCTTTGGATGAATATCTTTCGAGTCGCCAATATCTGTTGTAACAGCCATACCGGTATTTGGCAACGATAAAGCCATTGCCTGCGCTTCTCTGAGTTCAGCCCAGGAGCTTCCGTTTTTACTATTGCCGTTTGATGCATTAAAACTTGCAAGCTGCACAAAATAAAAAGGAAAATCACCGGCATTCCAGCGGCTGCGCCAATCTTTAATCATAAGAGGAAACGATTGCCTGTATTGATAGGCACGCCCGGCATTAGCTTCTCCCTGGTACCAGAGAGCGCCACGCATTGCATAAGGTATGAGTGGGTTTACCATTGCATTAAATAATAAAGTAGGGTAATCATTAGGCCCTACAGAAGCGTTTTGCCTGATTGATTCTACCCGGTATAACCAATTGCCGGCAAGTGATATAGAACTGCCATTAATAGTAATTCTCATATCAGCTGAATCACCATACACTCCACCACCTCCACCTGTATCTTCCACCCTTATGGCAATACTGTTTCTCCCTTCTTTTATTATACCGGGCGGTATGGTATATTTTCTTTTTGTATTCCATGAATATATGCTTCCAACTTTTACACCATTCACATAAGTGATATCATTATCATCAATCATGGAAAGTTCAAGTATACCAGCCTGGCCGGCATCTGCAGCTGAAACATCAATTGTTCTTCTAAACCAAACAACACCATCCAGACCATCCAGGCCTTTTTGTTCCCACTGACCAGGTAAGTTCATGTGCTGCCATTTACTGTCATCAATATTCGCTTCATTCCATGTCATGGCAATATCTTTACTTACTAAAGATCCCTGTACTTCTTCTACCTGTTTAATCATAGCATCTTTATAAATTTTGGAAAGTGAATCAAGATTTAAAGAAGGCATTTTGGAGATCATATTCTTAAACTCATCACTTTGCTCAAATGCATTGCGGCTTGTCCATGTTTCCACCATAGTGCCGCCCCATGAGGTATTAATAAGGCCAATAGGCACTTTTAATCTATTGTATAACTCTCTTGCAAAAAAATAACCTGTGGCAGTAAAATCACCGGCATTTTGGGGATTGCATACTTTCCACTCACCAGATTGAATATCATTTTCCGGTAAAGCACTTACCCTGTTAGGGATTTTGATATGGCGTATGTAAGGATAGTTTGCAGCCGCAACTTCCTGTTGATAATTATTTATCTTCCCCCAGCCTTCAATCGGCATTTCCATATTACTCTGGCCACTGCATATCCATACTTCCCCAACTAAAACATTGGTAAACTTTAATGTATTCTTTCCATTTACTACCAGCTCGTAAGGGCCGCCTCCCTTTACGGCATCAAGCTTTACAAGCCATTTGCCGTTTTTATCCGCAACAATAGTTTTGGTTTGAGTTGCAAACTGTACTGTTATTTTTTCATCAGCCTCTGCCCATCCCCATACCGGTATCAATTTATCCCGCTGAAGAACCATATTATCCCCAAATATTTTTGGAAGACTTATTAGTGAATATGCATGATGAGAGATAAATAAAATTACCAGGGGAAAAATTATTTTTTTCATTAGATATAGTTTAGGCTAACATGATTTGTTCATCAAACTTAATTAATAAGTTTATGATTTACTATCCTCTGCAAATTTTACTGATAATATTAAGGACTGGAGGAAGCCGGGTGTACGAATATTTTCCGAACGTTTTTTAACTGATCAATAGCTTTGTATAAGCCTGCCTTTTTTCTGTATTATTAAATACATTAGTTTGAACAGCCTTATTAGCTAAACCGTTTAAACGTACACCCGGTAAGCGCACAGGCTTACTTTTTTATACAGCTATCTTTTTTTTATCTATGAATAACACGTACAAAAGTATCATAACAACTATGCTCCCGGCTGCCCACCACCAGAAATAATTTTTGGCAGAGAGCTTAACAGGTTCTGTATTTCCTACAATAATCATATTTGCCCAATAATAAGGCAATAGGTTTACATTACTATTACTTTGTATAAAACTGATTTTAGCTTGCCGTAATGCTTCGTCTTTATTCATGCCTGAAGAAATGTTCTTATGAAAACTCTCTGTAATACTATAAATAGATAGTTCTTCTGAATTCCATAAAGTAGCAGCAACAGACGGTATGCCAACTGCGGCAAAACCTCTTGCTAAACTATACACGCCTTCACCGAAAGCATTTTTTCCACTATTGGTTTGACAGGCACTTAATACAACCAGTTGTGCAGCAGGTTTGGTTATTAATGATATTTCCGATAAATGTAAAGTTGAATCTCCCATATATAAATAAGGTTCTGCATTATTACTGTCGGCGCTGGCATGGGAGAAAATATTGACAACTGCATACCCGGGAAAATTTCGAAGGAAATTATTTTTACTTCCTTCCGAATTGGTTAACAGTTTTGTTCGTGAATAAAGGTCTGCTGCTGATTTTAAATAATCTGCTGATTCCTGTAAATCGGGTACATTAAGATATGGGGAGAAAGATACAGGTGCTACACCAAGAAAGTCCCTGCTGGCATTTGAAGTGAGTGATTTGTTAATAAGGCTTCTGGCCGAATAAACATAGCTGAATGAATAATCATAGAGTAAAAATCTTTTGCCTGCATTATCGCTGCATAAAGCCTCAAAGGGAATAAGATAATTATCCTGGCAAATAATAACCCTGCCTTTTGCTAATTGCAATGGTGATAATAATTTTTTATAAAGTTTAAATGATAATGATGCAAAGTAATCATAGTGATTATTCAGAGAATCTTTACTGGAACAGATTTGTAAAAACCTTACCAGTTCCTGTGCGTTGAAATCATTTTTAGAAAGCTTAATAAGTTTAGTATCATTCGCTGTAATGCTTAGCAGGTATGCAGCGGTATCAGTTATAAAGTAATGCACAAAACTTTGCTTATTGATGCCAACGTATCGTTGCAATGCCGGTAAAGAAGGTACTTCGTCTGCATATTTGTACTGGTAATAAACAGGATATTTTTGTTCAAGAGATTTTACATAGCGCTCAAATTCATTTTTAGCCTGTATCATTTTTATTTGTTGTTCAAAGTATTGTTTTGAACTGTCATCCAGGGCAGAAAGCTTTTGTTGCTCTGCAATTATATTTATTTGAAAGCTTTGCTCCTTCACCGATTCCATTGCCGGTAAATGTGAGGCAGCACCCAACTCAGTTAGTTTATCATTTAATAAAACAGCCCGGCTTTTTTCCATAAAGAAAAAAGCATGTACGGCGTCGCCGGCTAAAAAGCAGGCTTCCATTGCCCTTGCATAAAAACTCCTGGTCTTGTCCCTCCAAAATAACTTGCTTTGCTCGCCTGATTGTCCCTTACGCATGTTATTAATGAGAGAATCGGTAACAAGTGCAGTTTGTATGGAAGCGGCTAAATATTTTACATCCTTTGTGTTTGTAAATATCCCCAGCAATAATTCTGCTTTATTCCGCATTATTGTCATAATAAGATCTTTATCACTAACCATACTCAACGCTGCAGTAGTGGGGTTTGATAATATATTTCCCCCGGTATATAGTTTTAAATATGCTAAAGCTTTTATGCAATGAGAAGCTGCTTCATCATATTTTTCCTGCTTAAAACTGCAATCTTCTATACTAGCTTCAATAGTGGATAATTGTACTGCATCTTTATTTTTTTTTGCATAGGCTGATGCTTTTGAAAAACAATTTTGTGCATCTTTATATAACTGAAGGTTAAGATAAAGGTTACCCCAGTCAATATAATCAGTTACTACTCCGGTATAATCATTGGCGGCGATGCCGGATTGAATACGCTGGCGGTATAGTGAATATGCTTTAGAATAATCTTTTTTAGAGGCATATAGTACAGCTTTGGTTTTTAATGCAAATGCAACCTGGTCAGGGGCATTTAATCTTTTTGCCAAATTATCAATAGCGGTTAAATCGGTTAATGCCTCCGCTAATTTATTTTGCAGAACCAGCGAAAAAGTTTTTTGATTAAGAAAATTCAGGTAATTAATGGAATCTTTTTTCTGCAGGGCAAACTTCATACCCTCCATACTTTCTTCAATATATTTTTGAAAATCTCCTTTTATAAAATAAATATTTGTCCTGAGCAATCTTGCATCACGGATAATTGCTTCCGCATCGGGGTGAGGGGTATGCACTGCTATTTGTAAAGCGCTGTCGCAATAGGCAAGGCAGTTATCATTCAGGCTTAACCGTTGATAAAAAACCGCCACATTATAATAACTTTTCATGGCATAAAACTCAGAACAATCCTTTCTTCCTGAAGTATTTATTTTTATTGATGCCAGCGCATAATCCAGGCATTGGTTATAATTACGGTTAGCTGCATATTCATAATAAGAAATAAAAAAAAGCAGCCTGGCAAAAACAGAGTCCTTTACAAGATTACATTTTTCAAACTGTGATTTAACTTTATAAAGTGCAGGAAGTTTTTCTTTTGCTGTTAATATACTATCCCCCTTAATGCCGGCTATTTTAGCGGAGAACTCTTTGTTAGTATGACATTGTGCAACAGAAAACCGGCACAATACCAAGCCAAAAACCAGGATACTTACTGATGTTCTTAGATGTATTGGTTTTAATAAATACCGCACGCCCTGAGAATTAAAAAATAAAATATCCCATAATTTTATAAGCCTGTGAATACTTTTTCAAAGTTTTTTTTCCGGCTCATCAACCGGATTTGGGGTTTTAGGTTTAGGTGGTCTTGGAATAATACCTTCACCAATGATGTCACGTAATAGCTTTACAATGTAAATTAGCAATCCAATTTCTATAAAATGTGAAGCTCTACTAAATACTTCCCAAGGTGTCATAATAACTGATTTTAGATGTTATAAAAAATAGATAATTACATTTTTTTCAGCAGCTCTTCCGCTTCCTGTTTTCCCTGCAAACCCTGTTTCACAACTAAGTTTAAGATTATCCTTGCCTGCTCTGTATCACCTGTACCTTTGCGTTGTATTAAAGCTATTGCTTTTAAAAATAAGCCGGGGTTGCTATAGAGGCCTTTTATATTGGCCAGCGCATCAAATTGTTTCAATGCTTTGCCATATTGCTGCGTAACAAGGTAAACATACCCTGCGTATTTTTTTGCATCGCTTTTTTCAGAATGGCTTTGTGAGAGGTTTTCAAATATTTGTAAGGCACTGGTGTAATCTTTCTTATTGTAAGCAGCTATACCAAGCTGCAGGCTATCATCAGCGTTTCCCATACTCTGGCTGATATGTGTCAGGTTTTTAGTTACATAATTATTTGCGATTTGCTGCGGCGATTGTGTTCTGTTTAAAAAATAAAAGCCTGCTAATAATATAAAACATGCTGCAACTGCATAACGCAGCCAGTCAGGTAGTATGAAATTTTTTTTAGAATTTATTATTATCGCAGGTTTATCTGTTGCTCCTGCTGTCCATAAGGTTTGTTTCTGTAATAACAGTTCTTCTTTTAAAACCCGTCTTGATGTTACATAATAAGCTACCTCACCGGCAAAAGCTGTGTCCTGTTCACATCTTGCTTCAAAAATGCGTCGCTCTTCATCAGATAACTGGTGTTGAAAATAAGCATCTATATAAGATAATGTATTCATCATTTTAAAATCTTTTCTGCACTTACTTTCAATTTGATTCTATTTATTTAAACCGCTTTATTACAATTATAATCTTACCAATAAGCCCCCCATCTTTTCCCTCAGTTTCTCTAAGCAACGAAGCCGTGTGGTTTTAGCTACCGCTGCATTGCTGTATTCCAGTTCTTCGGCTATTTGTTTATCAGTGAGGCAATCTTCAAACAGCAGTAAAATCTCTTTACATTTTTCGCCAATAGTATTTAAGTGTTGTTTAATAATCATTTTTTTTTGCTGGTCTATCATTTTCTCCACCATTGTTCTTGCATTGTCCGGTAATTGGCCGAGCATTTCAGGTTCTGTTGTATTATAATGTACCCCCTGCTTATTAGTCGTGTTTTTTCTAACAATGTCAACGCATTTATTAGAAAATATCTGGAATAAATAAGATTTAAGGGAAGAATAACCATCAAAACGATCGGACAGAATATTGTGCAGCGCAGACATAACGGCATCACTGTAAGCGCTAAAACTATCATCATAGGCAAGATTGTATTTTCTGCATCCTTCCTTTATAAAGTAAGCATAGTCACTGTAAAATATCTTTTCCCAGGCAATACGTTCCTTATAGTTTGCCTTTAGCCCCTGTATTATTTCTGAATCTGTATTTGCCACAAAAAAGATTTATTACAAAATAGACTTTTTCGTACAAATTTTTAAACAGGAGGAATTGTTTTTTAAAAAAAATTAAAATCATGTTTCCATCATAAATGAAAATACGATTCCTCATATAACGGATACTGAATTAAAAATTTGCTTTTAAAAATGTGGAGAGGAGAAAAATATTTACCCGATTATTTTGATAATGAGAAGAGTGGGTTGTCCAATTTATAAAAGCAACAACCAAAGTATATTTTTTATTAAACAATATTTCTAACTTTTAAATTCTATTGTTATGCCAGCGTGGTTAAGATGTTTATTAAACATATGGTGGATTTGGGGTACAGGCTCCCTTATTGCCGTTTTATTTAGGCTTACAACCGACCCGTTACGGCTGCTTATAGTAGCCGCCTGTCTCGGAGCTATAATTGTTGCAGCCCTTATTATTTGTTTAATACGATATAACGAAAGTAAATAGCCTGCAGTTTATTGTACAAATTTTTGGCGGGAGATAATTTATTTAAAAAATAAAAAAAATCCGCTATAAATAGAAATACGATTCATTATATAACGGAGATACTGAATTAAAAAACTGCTTTTAAAAATTGAGGAGATGAGAAAAATAATTGTCCGCTTTTGGATAAGTGGAATAAGGAACTTCTTTAGTTTATAAAAGCAACAACCTGAAGTTTATTTTTTAAAAACAATATTTCTAACTTTTAAATTTTATTGTTATGTCATGTTTATTAAGATGTTTATTAGGTATGTGGTGGATTTGGGGTATAGGCTCCATTGCTGCGGCTTTAATCGGGCTTGCATCTGCTGGTCCTTGGGGACTGCTTATAGGAGCCGCATGGTTTGGAGTTACAGTAATTGCAGGGCTTATTGTTTGTCTAAGACGATGTAATGGGTAAATAAATTATCGCTTACTGATTGGTAATCAAAAGTAGCCGCTTTTGAATTTCTCCTGCAAATGAAAAGCAAGACTTGTCATCAAACCCGGTATAAAAAATATTGCGCAACGAATACGCTATGGCACTACTGTAAATGCTAAAGCTATCATTGCAGGTGAGATTGCTTTCTCTGTAGAAGGAAAAAAAGTATGGGAATATATTGTTATGAATTTTTGATGTTGACTGTTTAAAAACACGGCAGTTTTAATGAAAAACAAATAGAGAAAAGAAAACTGAAATTAGTTTAACCACCGAAGAGCGGATATATTGGCGAACAAAACTGCATTCGCTGAGATATTGTTGCGGGTGCAAGAGTGGTATGATAGCTTTATTACTATCTCTCATCGCTTCCTTTTATTATTTTCTTTATGCACAAGAAGCTGTGTACAGTTACCGGCAAAAAATGCTGTACATCTTTCTTGCCTGTTTTGGCTGCACTTTAGTGGGTAAAATTATTGGAATTTGCTTATCCAGGATAAGATATTACATGCTAAAGAAAAGGTTAATAAAGATGGGTTTTCTGAATTTTCTAATGCCGTAGAAATGTTTAATACTTCATCACAGTACATTTATTACGAATAGAAGCAGCAGTTATTATTTTATTATTCTGAATAGTATAATCAAAGTATAATATGCCAGCCGCAGCACCCCTTTGCAAAACTATAAATGCCTTGCCACATATTATTGCATCACTTTAAGCGCTAAAACTTCCATCATAATTAAAATTGATTTTCTATTGCCCTTCTTTATAAGAAACCACAATCGCTGTAAAATATTTTCTTCTCCTGCAATACACTCCTTATAGTTTGCCTTTAGTCTTTGTTATTCTCTATCTGTGCTAACCCAAAAAAATTATTTCCACATAGATTTTTTATACAATTTTTTTTAACAGGCGATGGGTTATCTAAAAAAAATAAAAAAATGTGTTTCCATTTTAAATGAGAATACGATTCCTTAAATAACAGCACTCTCACATTTTTTCAATAGCATTCTTTGTTGTTAGTGACTGGCTTACCCATTTTCTGTTTCAATATTGCAAACATATCAACCTTAATAAAATGCAAACACTTTTAAACAAAACAAACCTGCTGCTGACAGCAATAATAATTTGCTTTACCAATATTGCAGCAGCACAAATACCCGGTAATGATGAATGTGCCTTAGCAGTTATGCTAGGACCTTCCGCCGATGCAAATTTTGCTGGTACACCAGGCACCACTACAGGCGCAACAGCCGGCCCAACCACTGATTGCTATAATGAAACAGGTGTTGATGTGTGGTTTAAGTTTGAAG
>JBDSAQ010000256.1:0-3770 GCA_039922095.1 Ginsengibacter sp.
GGAGAACACAACATTATGTAGATCGTAATAGCGAAAATTATCCCACACATGGTTTTGGTCCTGTGAGTACAATGATTGATATTAACAGGGGAAACCGTATTACTAAGCTTTCATCAATTGCTACTAAAGCAAGGGGCCTGCATCGCTATATTGTTGAACATCTTAAAGGCGGTCCTGATCATCCTAATGCAAAAGTAAAATTTAAACAAGGCGATATTGTAACCACCCAAATACAAACAGCCAATGGTGAAACAATTGTGCTTTCATTAGATACTTGTTCGCCCCGTCCTTACAATCTTGGTTTCCGGGTACAGGGCACAAACGGAATCTGGCAGGATCACCATGCGGGAGAGATTGACAAGGGTATGATTCACATTGATAAAAAAAGTGAAAAACATACCTGGGATAATCCTGAAAAGTTTTTATCTGAGATGGATCATCCATTGTGGAAAAAATTTGAAAAGGAAGCAGCAACCTCAGGCCATGGTGGTATGGACTTTTTTGTTGATAATGCTTTCATAGAAAGTATAAAAAGAAAAATACCTTTCCCGCTTGATGTGTACGATCTCGCCACATGGTATTCCATTACTCCATTAAGTGAAAGATCAATTGCCATGGGTGGTGCGTTAATGAACATACCTGATTTTACAAGAGGAAAATGGAAAACAAGAGAACCATTTTTTGGACTTGGCGATCAATTTTAGTGGATAATCAAAAAAAACACTTACTGGTAATGATCATCAAACGTAACAATAGAAGCTAAAAATAAACATGTTATTAATTACCTGTAGTTAGTTCGTGAAGGAAGTTACAAGATGCTGTAATCTATCTTCTTTATCAATCAACTTCTGTAATAGCGTAAATTGATTTCCCGCTCTTACCAAATTTTGGCCCTCATACTTTGAGCCGTAATAAATGTCATCATGGAGATGGTCAGTAAGAAAACGAATGCCTTGCATATAAATCATAAACTTTCCAGCATAAATAAAATGTTCCTTTTCTTCTTTTGTAAGTTCATGATGTAACTCGCCAAGATATCCTTTAACTATACTATTAAAATATTCGTCCCGTATCTCAATTTTTGAAAAATCTTTTTCTTCTTCACTTACCGGGCTTAGATAGGTACGCATCATGTCGCCGAAATCGCTTATAAAATAACCCGGCATCATAGTGTCCAGGTCAATCACACATATTCCTTTATTCTTTTCATCAAAAAGCACATTGCTTATTTTGGTATCATGATGGGTAACACGAATTTTAAACCTGGGATTGATTTTTATTTTCTCAAATTCCCCGACAATATTTTTATTATCAAATACTGCATTTATCAAAGTTTGTGACTCTTCAATCCGCAAAGGATTTCCAGTTGATAATTCATCTTCAAACTGTTTAAAGCGAAATGAAAGATTGTGAAAATCCGGTAATGTTATTTTAAGCTGGCTTGCATTAAAGCCTGATAATAATTTTGTAAACTTGCCAAACTGGCTGGCTGCTTCGTATGCCATTTGTGTATCCTGCACCACATCAATTGTATGAGAATTTTCAACGAATGGTATCAACCGGAAATAGCCGGATCTATTATCGAAAAAAATATCTTTTCCATAAACCGATGTTACCGGCATTACAAAAAAATATGAGGGATACCTTATACGAAGGTAGTTGCCTGTTATATTGATATTGTAAGCAATGGACTCAGGATTTTTAAATATTTTATGATTGATCTGCTGAAGTATAAATGCTTTGCGGCCATTATTTATTTTCCAGGTACGATTGATCAACCCGGAACCAAATGGAATAGCATTATCTACATTTTCTGAAATACCAAATGCATTAAAAACAGGCTGAAGCATGCTTAATAATTAATTCATAAAATGCTGGAACAATTATAAAACTTAAATAATCAGGGTAACTTATACTGAAGTAAAACGTTTGAGTTCCTTCCAAAGTAAGATCACTGTTTACAATAAGCGACTGCAGTCTCCTATCGAACAAATCTCGAACTTTTTTATTGAAGATTTGAAATTACTAGCAAGATTGGCAAACCAGTAAGACCACGCATCTTAAAAATTCTATATTTTAGCCTTTCATGCGAAGACCTCATAAAATGCCATATCAGGTAAGAGATATAATTTACAACATCACAACAAAGCGTTATGAGTTAACACGGAATGAAATTACTTACTCAATGACCTTAGAGCATACCAGGCATTTAAAAGAAAATATTGAACAAGCCGGAAGTTTTCATCAATGCTATTGAGATAAATCATGATCAAAAGAATACCATTTCACAACTATCGAACAAGATTCAGTATTAGGGGGTAACAGTTAAGCAGGTTAACCATGGGTGAAGTACGAAAAGGATTATCCCTCTTTTCGTTATATATTGGGCTTTTTCGGAAATTTGTCCATCACAGTGTCAATCAAAGAGCATAAAATACTTATAATCAATTCCGTTTGTAGCCCCGACAGGAATCGAACCTGTATCTAAAGTTTAGGAAACTTCTATTCTATCCATTGAACTACGGGGCCATTTTCAACTGGCGCAAAAATAATGTATCCTGTTTTTATATGTACGGCAATGCTTGCCTTTTTTACAATGGTAATTTGCTTATTTTTAACCTCCAAATTTATAAAATGAAAAAAATTATTTTAAAGTGTTTAGTGTTTACTGCAGTTATCTTTATTACTCAAAAATCTTTAGCTCAGGCAATGCAACGACCTGCTTTTAACCATCAGACTATTTATGTTGTTGACCTTCAAAAGGGAAGTGATTTTTATGAAAACGTTATGCAGCTCGAAAAAATTACAGAACCATTTCACGATGGCAGACACACCTGGTTTAAAATTGGTGAGCATAGCCAGTTACATGTAGTATCCGGTGCAAAGGAAATTATCCCTCACGATATTAATATTCATCTTGCTTTTAGTGTAGCTTCTTTGGAAACGTTTATGAAACACCTTGATGATCTGCAGATAAAATATGGTAACTGGAAGGCAGACAGTAAAGCACCACAGATCAGGCCTGATAAAATAAAACAAATATATCTGCAGGATCCGGATGGTTATTGGTTAGAAGTAAATGACGATAAGTTCTAACGGGAATGCCATTTTAATTTCAGCTTATCTTTGCTATCCAATTTTTAGTATGAAGTTTTTAAACATTATTATTAAGTACCGTCTTCCGCTGGGTATTGTGCTGCTTGCGCTTGCTATTTTTGTAAATATTACCACAAGTTTCTGGCCTTCGTTTATTTTATATCTTATAGCGGTTGTACTTATTGTGGGCCATTTTTTATTCGGGCCAATGAGATTGATACAGGGCTATATGGAATCGGGAGATATGGAAGGTGCTGAAAAGGTTATAAATTCTATCTGGTTCCCTAACCTGCTTATAAAGCCTGTACGTTCGGTGTACTTTACCTTAAAAGGTAACCTCGCAATGGTTAAACAGGATTATGTATCTGCAGAAAGTCACATGAAAAAAAGCTTGTCTTTAGGAAGCCCCATGAAAGAAGCTGAGGGAGCAAATCAATTACAATTAGGTATGCTATCTATGCAGAAAGGTGATTTACGTCAAGCGGAAACTTACATCAGGCAGGCTATCCGAACAGGTTTGCCGGATAAAGAAAACCAGTCAGCAGCTTACCTGCAATTATGTTCTATAATGATTAATAAGAGAGAGTTCCGGGCTGCTAAAGAATATTTTAGAAAAGTAAAAACACTTAAGCCAACCACGCCGCAGATAGTGGACCAGGTAAAGCAAATGGAAA
>JBDSAQ010000257.1:0-2851 GCA_039922095.1 Ginsengibacter sp.
TCCATTACTGATGGTAGTATATCTTAAGTCTGTTATTTTTAAATCTGAGGGAGAGGATGAACGCCGCACTTTTGAAGTAGTTTCAGCAATCGTATCTTCAAAAGATAGGCTCATTAAACCAGTTAAAGCTATTCCACCCAAAGCTGTATTTTTTAGAAAGGAACGACGGCTGTCTCCTGTTGAGGGATCATTGATTTCTTTCTGTATATCATTAGCTTCAATTCTTTCCTGTTCTTTATTTTTTTCAGCAATCTGTTGTAAAATATTTTTCATAAAAATTATAAGATTTAAAAGGAACGATGTTTCACCAGGTTCTCTTACTCATTACTTTATCAACTTCAGTCTTCGCCATCTTTCCCAGTTCCGGGTGCTGATCAAGCCATTTAATAAATTCAGTTTTAATTTCATCAGTCCATTGGCTATCTATTTGCCCGGTGGAATAACGGCCAGACTTAACCATCTCAAATCCAAACTTATCTTTCCTGATAACAAATTCAGCTGTGCTTATAACTTCTTCAGCCATATGAGCCGGGATAAAAAGTATTCCCTCCCGTCTTGCCAACACTAAGTCTCCGGGCAATACCATTACATTACCAATCCGGATAGGCGTATTAAGCCCCATTAGTACCATATCTTCCAAAAATGATGGATGAAAATCCCGGACAAAAGCATTAAATCCTTTGATCTCTTCTATTTCCCCAAGGTCTCTTGAGGCGCCATTGAACACAACGCCATTGCCGGATTTACTAAAAATTGAAGTGGCCAGTGTAGAACCCATAAGAGTGCCACCTCCAATTTTTCCAAAACCATCAGCTACATATACATCCCCTTTTACAAGTGTTTCTATAGGCCATGAATTTGTATTGCCCTTTCTTCCATCCCGTGTTATACCACGGGCTTTAATATTTTTCTCCACATCAGGTCTGCTCGGCATAAACATAGCGGTTACCGCACGGCCTATTACCGGTACATCTTCTTTTACCATTTTCCACCCACCTTCAAATTGGTTAACGTATCCATTATTTTTCAAGACAGTCCAGGCATCATCAATATTTATGTATTTAGCTCTTTGCAATAATGTATCCCCCACTTTTGGACGACCATCAGGGAAGCGTTCTCCCTTCCACTCAGATGTCAGGAAGATCAATTCTTCTTTTGAAATAGTTTGTGCAAACATGAAGTTTTTACAACAAAGACTTAAGAGAAGTGAAAATAAAATCGCTATGTTCAATTTCATTATGCTGGCTTTAGGGTATTATTATTTGCCTATCAATTAATAAATTCAATATTATCTCAATGACCTTCTTTGTTCAAATAAGTTTCTATATCTTTTTGAGAGATTGCAAGTTTGCGTGGGTATTTGGCAACCCATGCCCTGAATTCGTTTTTAATTTCATCAGACCAATCACCATGAATTTGTCCCGATGGATATTTGCCTTGCTGAAGCAGTAATCGTTCAAACTCATCACGAAGGCCTGTCATTTCAGAAGCAGACACTAAATCCTCTACCAGGTAAGCGGGGATAAACACTACCCCATATTCATTGGCAAATACTACATCACCGGGAAACACAGTAACCTGGCCTATACGGATGGGAGCATTGATAGAGGTAGGTGTCATATCTTTTATGTAAGAAGGATCATGGCCTTTTACCCAGGCATTAAAACCTTTGGTATCTTTTAATTCCTGCATATCCCTTACTGATCCGTAGAATATTACTCCTTTACCTGTTTTGCCAAAAATGGCATTACCCAGGCTTGATCCTATTAAAGTTCCATCTTTAATCTTACCAAAGCCATCTGCTACATAAATATCACCTTTCGTTAAAATATCAATTGGCCAGATATTGATCCCTCCTTTTTGTGCACGGCCTTCGGCTTTTCCCAATGCTTTTATTAAAGTATCGAGGTCGGGCCTTGAGGGCATGAACTGTGCAGTTACCACACGCCCTACCATTGTTTCGCCGGGCTTCAGGATTATCCAGTCTTTTTCAACCTGGTTCCTGAATCCTTTGCGCCCGAGGTATCCCCATATTTGTTCCAGTGTTGCTTCGTGTAAACGCTCTAAAACCAGATCAGGGACCTTAGGACGGCCATCCGCAAAACGTTCACCTTTCCATTCAGGGGTTAACGCTTTTACGTACTCCGGAGATGCACCTATATGTTGCGCATGCAAAAAAAATAAGCTTAAAACAAATGCTGCAATGAATGATATTTTCTTTCTCATAACAAGAGTATAATTTAAATGAATGTAGATAATTGTATAATAAATTGCCTGGTTTTATAAATGAAAGAAGAAGCAATCAAAAATTATTCTTTATTGAAGTTGCTGACACGATTTTGTTATTACCTGCGTTTGCCATTACTGATTGCCTGCATAAGCCCACGCATATAACCAAAAGCATACAAAGATCCAATATTACTATAGCCGGGATGTGCGTTGCTGTCTCCTGCCATAGTTGGTACATGATCAGGTCTTATCGGGCCTTTAAAGCCAATGTCATAATAAGCTTTCATGGCGGCATACATATCTATTTGTCCTTCATCATGAAATGTTTCTTCAAATTTAAATTTGCCGCCCCGCACATTGCGAAAATGAACAAAGTGAATAAGACCTCGTTTACCAAAATCTTTTACTACAGTTGGTATATCTACACCCATTAGTGAAAAATTCCCCTGGCACATTGTAATACCATTACTTGGGCTCTTAACAATATTAACCATCCGGTTAAAATTTTCTACTGTTGTCATGATACGTGATATCCCCTTAATGCTGTCTACCTGGGGATCATCAGGGTGCATGGCTAGTTTCATTCCTATCTTTTCTGCTTCGGGAATAACCGCTTTAAGAA
>JBDSAQ010000258.1:0-8639 GCA_039922095.1 Ginsengibacter sp.
CAACCAAAGCATATACCATACCCGTTGCCGGAGAACTATTAGGTGGTACCTGCTGTGCACCCTGCAGCCTTGCAACAAACTGTTCAGTTTGTCCATCTGTAGTCGTGGTGAGTTGGGCTCTTATTTCTCCGCCGGCATATGTTGCAGTATGAACATTTGTATACATATTACCCGCCAAAAGGTCAATTTCCTGTGGGTCAGTAAGCGTTGCTGTTATACTTAGAGTGCCGGTAGTACCACCAGAATTGTTAAGGGTAATAATAGGGGGTGCACTTGCTCCGGGGCCAGCAGGACCGTGAATATGAGAAACACTTATTGCGGCAGTAAGATTTCTATAGTTTCCAAAAAGTTGCAAAAAATTAGTTGCCGTATTATATTTTACAATCACTACCCCGCTTGCTGAAGAGATTACTCCAGGCCCTTCCTGGCTTGCCTGCAGAACACCTGTTAAGTAACGGATTTGTGCATGTGAGGTGATAGTAAAAAACAAAATGGTAAACAGAAAAGTAAGTTTTGATTTCATGGCGTTAATTTTAAATGGATTATTGTGAAATATGAAAATAATAAATTTATTTTTCTCTGGAAAGTATTTGAAAACTTTTTATAAAAAGAAATTGCTTACTTCAGCATAAGATCATTTAACTTTTCAATGATAAATAAAGTAAAGCTGCAATAGCTGCTCCAATCAGTGGCCCTAACAAAGGTACCAGGGCATATTTCCAGTTGCTGCTTCCCTTGTGTTTAAGAGGAAGTAATGCATGTACAATTCTTGGCCCGAAATCTCTTACAGGATTTATTGCATAGCCCGTTGTTCCCCCCAAAGAAAGACCTATTGCCCACACTAAAAAAGCAACCGGGAGTGCGCCTAATGACCCAAGCCCTATAGGTGTTTTGTGATCGGATATTTCTGCATTGGTGAAATAGAAAATAACAAACACCAAAACAAAAGTCCCCACAATTTCACTGAGTAAATTAAATAGCAAATTTTTAATGGCGGGTGATGTGCTAAAAACCGCTAACTGTGTATCAGCATCAGTGGTGATTTTAAAATGATCTATATATACAACCCAAACCAAAAAAGAGCCTATCATAGATCCTATAAGTTGCGCCAGTAAATACCAGCTTACTTTTGCCCAGCTGAATTTTCCCACAATAGCAAGGGCTAAAGTTACAGCAGGATTTAAATGTGCTCCGCTGTAAGGCGTTGCTATAACTACCCCTACGAATACTGCCAGTGCCCAGCCCGTAGTGATAACCATCCATCCTGCATTGTTTCCCTTCGTTCCTTTTAATACCACATTTGCAACTACCCCATTACCCAAAAGTATCAGGAACATAGTGCCAATTAGCTCAGCCGTAAATTCGTTCATAAGATTTATTTAGTGTGAAATGGTCAATGGTCAATGGTCAATGGTCAATGGTGAATGGTCACCACTCTCCATTTTTCATTCACAATTTACAATTCACTATTCACAATTCAGCCCATGACTTTGCAGCTTTTACTGCTTTATGCCATCCATTTTTCATTTCGTCCATATTGATATTTTTATCAGCTTCAAAGCTGCGGTCTACTTTCCATTGTTGTTTTATCTCATCAGTATTTTTCCAGAAGCCAACGCCAAGGCCTGCAAGGTATGCAGCTCCTGATGCAGTTGTTTCGGTTATGTAAGGACGGATCACTTTAGTGCCTGATAAATTTGCCTGTATCTGCATTAAAAGATCATCAACCGTAGCGCCACCATCAACTCTCAATTCTTTTATTGTTATACCCGAATCTGCTTCCATTGCTTTTAATACTTCCATGGTTTGAAAGGCAATGCTTTCAAGTGCAGCCCTTGCGATATGAGCGGAGGTTGTACCTCTTGTTATTCCAACCATTGTTCCTCTTGCATGCTGGTTCCAATGCGGCGCACCTAAACCTGCAAAAGCAGGCACTAAATATATACCTCCGTTATCATTTACTTTTTGTGCAAGAGTTTCAACATCAGCAGATGAAGTTATGATACCCAGGCCATCTCTCAACCATTGCACTACAGCGCCCCCAATAAAAATACTTCCCTCCAATGCATAAGTTACTTTATCATTAACCTTCCATGCTACAGTGGTTATCAGGTTATTTTTAGAAACAATAGGTTGATCGCCAATATTCATTAGCATGAAGCATCCTGTACCGTAAGTATTTTTCACCATTCCTGGTTCGGTACACATCTGCCCGAATAAAGCAGCCTGCTGATCTCCTGCAATACCAGCGATAGGAATTTTTGCAGCAAATAATTCACCCGCAGTTTCGCCATATATTTCACTGGAAGAGCGGACCCCAGGAAGCATCTTTTGCGGAATATCAAAAAGCTCAAGCAGTTCATTATCCCAGCTTAGTGAATGAATATTAAAAAGCATTGTTCTTGAAGCATTAGTTACATCGGTTACATGAACCTTTCCTGCAGTTAATTTCCATACCAGCCAGCTATCAATTGTTCCGAATGCAAGTTTACCTTCTATGGCCTTTTGCCTGGCACCTTCAACATTATCTAATATCCATTTAATTTTTGTTGCAGAAAAATAAGCATCAATAATAAGCCCTGTCTTCTCCTGTATGTTCTTGCCATGTTGCTCTTTTAAACTATCACAATAAGCAGCAGTACGCCTGTCCTGCCATACAATAGCATTAAAAAGCGGCTCACCGCTTTCTCTATCCCATACCACAGTTGTTTCTCTTTGATTGGTGATGCCTATTGCTGCAATATCATTTGGGGTAAGCTTAGCTTTTACAATTGCTTCGGTTGCAACACTAACCTGCGATGACCAAATTTCAGCAGGATCATGTTCTACCCACCCGGCTTTTGGAAATATCTGCGTAAATTCTTTCTGAGCTATTGAAACAATATTTCCTTCATGATCAAAAACAATTGCACGGCTGCTTGTTGTACCCTGGTCTAAAGAAAGAATGTAGTTTGGTGAATTCATTTTTTGGAGTTGATATTTTACAATAATTTTTTGTCATTTGTAATAAGAAGTCATATGTCCGTCATTGTGGGGAGACATTGCTTCGTCATTGTACTTCCTACCCGCAAGGACGAAGATTAATCAGTGCCCACTAAATATCTTTTCGCCAAAATAGTAAACTCATTAAGTTGAGTTGTCTTCCAGTCTTTATTATAATTAAGTTCCCCAGCTATTATATCTGCTACTTCAGGTGCGGCTTCTATTGCAGCACGTGCATCTAAAAACAAAATACGAATTCTTCTTGCCAAAACATCTTCTATTGTTCTTGCCATTTCATTTCTTACTCCCCAAACAACTTCAGCAACTGTATAAGGCAACCTTTCGATTAATTTTTTACCAAAAGAAAAATTATCATTTATAAGTTGTTGTATTTTTTCTTCATCACTTCCATAAATACTTAAATGGTTTGCAGATTCACTGTTTGAATAGCCATGAATTTTTATATTTTTTGTACGGCAAACAACCGGTTTAAAATTACCAACCTTTATTACAGCATCAATTGTTTTTTCCGCCATTTTACGATAGGTGGTCCATTTACCCCCGGTGATAGTAACGAGACCTGAATCAGAAATCATTAATTTATGATCTCTTGAAATTTCCTTTGTACTGCCTGAATCTTTTTGCGGAGCTGCCAGCGGACGAAGGCCGGCAAAAACACTTAAAATATTTTTTTCTTCAGGAGGCAGAATCCAGTATTGTTTGATGGTTTCTAATATGAAATTAATTTCTTTCTTCAAGGCTTTTGGTTCAAGAGTGTTATCCTCAATCGGAGTATCAGTAGTGCCCACTAATAAATGATCATGCCATGGTATGGCAAATAATACACGGCCATCAGAAGTTTTTGGAATCATTAAAGCGCTGCTGCTATTTAAAAAAGATTTTGGCAGAACAATATGTGTTCCCTGGCTTGACTTTATAAGAGGCTTTCTTCCTGGCTTATCCATTCTGAGAATATCATCAACAAATACGCCTGTAGCATTCACTACAACTTTTGATTTGAGATAATACTGCTGGTTGCTTTCAATATCCAAAACAGATACCCCACATATTTTATCGTTCCTCTTTTTAAGCCCTGTAACCTTACAATAATTAATTACTGTACCACCTTTTTCTGCACAGGTTTGAGCAAGATTAATGGCAAGCCGGCTATCATCAAACTGCCCATCAAAATATTCAATGCCCCCAATTAATTTTTTTGAATTTATTTCAGGCAGCAATTGCTTTACCTGTTTTGCATTTAAACTTTTTGATTTACCGAAACTAAAACTGCCCGATAAGAGATCGTATAATTTAAGGCCAATAAAATATTTTAATTTACTGAATACATTAAAACAGGGAATTATAAAAGACTGGCGCTTTATAAGATGAGGCGCATTCCTAAGTAAAATTTCTCTTTCATGAAGTGCCGTATACACAAGTTTTATATTCCCCTGGGCCAGGTATCGTACACCACCATGAATAAGCTTTGTACTTCTGCCGGACGTTGCCTTGGCAAAATCAGATTGCTCCAATAGAAGTGCAGTTTGTCCGCGGCTTATAGCGTCCAAAGCCACGCCTAATCCTGTTGCTCCTCCCCCGATAATAATTACGTCCCATACATCAACATCCTTAAGTTTATTTACATGGAATTCACGTTTAAAATTTACCACTTTTATTTTATTGTACAAAGTATAAATCTACCTATGAAAGAAGTTGAAAAATTACTTTATTTAAACTTCATTATTCTTTTCATTATCGGCATACTGAAATTAAAATTTTTTGAAGAGTTGCCGCAAGATATTTTAGGTCAGTGCCGCTCTTTATAATTCCGCTTTTGTTATTATCTTCAAGTTCATGATTCATCAATGTTAAAAATCTGCGAATGAAATTAGGTATTGCTTTCATAGTACTTTCAACAATCTTTTATTCCTGCAAGTCAACACTTAAAAAAGAGGCATCAACAAAAACAATTATTCCCTTAAAAGGAACATGGAAACTGCTTTATGGCATTACTATCGAAAAGGGTGACAGCACTCTTACAGATTACACAAAGGATAAGGAATTTATCAAGATCATTAATGATACGCATTTTGCTTTTTTAAGCCATGATCGGAATAAAGGGAAAGATTCTGCTGCAGCTTTTTCTTCAGGAGGCGGCACTTATTTACTTGCAGATAGTTTATACACTGAACATTTACAATATTGCAGTGACAGGCAGTGGGAAGGTAATTCGTTTGAATTTACCGTTACAATAAGTGGTGATACTTTAATTCAAAAGGGTATTGAGAAAATTGCAAACATTGGAGTAGACAGAATAAATATTGAAAAGTATATCAAGGCAAAAAATTAAAGTAAAATTATTTCTTTATTCAGCTCAAATAATTATTTGATCTCTGGTAAATGTTCCCTCTCTTTTTAATTACAGGTATTTTAAGGCAAGAATGTAATCCACTTTATTTAATTTTAAAATCAAAAATAAATTATGGCATTACCAAATATTTTTAGCAAAGAAGTATCGGATAACATAATTCAAAGAATTAATAACCTTACATCCGCCACCCAACCAAAATGGGGAAAGATGAGCGTTGCGCAGATGCTCGCTCACTGTAATGTAACTTATGAGATGATTTATGAAAACATTCATCCCAAACCAGGCGGTTTCATGAAATTTATTTTAAAAACTTTGGTTAAAAGCAAAGTAGTTACTGAAACGCCATACACGCAAAATAACAGAACGGCCCCGCAGTTTATTATTAAAGAAACAAAAGATTTTGAAACTGAAAAGCAACGCCTCATCAACTACATTATCAAGACACAGGAATTGGGTGAAAAACATTTCGATAATAAAGAATCACATTCTTTTGGAAGGTTAAACATACCAGAGTGGAATAATATGCTTTACAAACATCTAAACCATCATCTTACCCAATTTGGCGTATAGGTAATGCTGAATAAATTTTTATCTTTTTGTATCTGCAACAATCTTAGTTTACAACAGCCAACGCCATACCATCATGTTCCTTTGACCCTACTGTTTGAATAATAGTAGCTGTGACAGCAGTATTTGCAGCAAGGGCTTCATTAAAGCGTTTTACTCCTGCTACCATTTCATCAGGGCTTTCCGGATTCAAAACTTTTCCCTCACGGATTACATTGTCAGCAACTATAAGAGTACCAGGGCGTGACAGTTTCAATGCCCAGTCAAAATATTCTTTGTATGGTGGCTTATCAGCATCAATAAATATCATATCAAAAGGGCCGGCTCCTTCTGTAACCAGTTGAGGAAGTAATTCTATAGCTTTTCCCACACGTATTTCAACAATGTTATCAAGGCCGGCACGGGTAATATTTTTTTTCGCTACCTCTGCGTGAAGTGGCTCGTATTCCAGCGTAATCAGTTGCCCGTTTTTGGGCAGAGACCGTGCAAGCCAAATCGTACTGTACCCCGCTAATGTGCCTATCTCCAATATCTTTTTTGCCTGGCACAATTTTGCAAGAAGCATCAAAAATTTTCCCTGGTTGGGAGAAATGCTTATAGGTGGAATATTAAATTCATTAATAGATTCCTCTGTTGCCTGAAGAGTGCTATCCTGGTCGTTAAAAAGATCACCGATATATTTATCAACGTCTTCAAAAAGTTTATGATTCATGGTTTATTTATATGGATGAAGATAAGAGAAATTATAATTTAAGAGGCATCGAAAAAGATTAATGCGGAAGGGAGAGGGATAGAATATATTTGGATTTATATCCTGCTAAACATAGTCAGAGCTTTTAGTTATTTTGTTTTTTTTGATTCTAATTATTTTGAATTAACATTAAAATTGTGAGCAATTTTCATCATCCTAGCAAAAAAGAATTTCAGGTAGAAAGATTGATATTTTTTAGCGATGCCGTTTTCGCCATCGCAATTACTTTGTTGATTATAGAGATAAAAGTTCCTGAAATAGAAAGTGCTCATCCCAGTGAACAGGACTTCATGCATAGCTTACTTTCTCTGCTTCCAAAGTTTTTCGGATTCGTATTTAGCTTTTTTATTATTGGCTTGTATTGGTTCATTCACCATAAAATGTTCGGTTATGTTATCAATTATACAGGGAAGTTGATCTGGCTGAATTTGGTATTTTTATTTTCAATAGTATTAATGCCATTTTCTACTGCTGTTTATAGTGAATATTCAACTCCTAAACACATAGAACTGATAGGCCCTTATAGTGTTTATGTCTTTAATATCTGTTTGACAGGAGTTCTGAATTATTTTATGTGGCGATACATTGGTAATCCCAAGAATGGCGTAACTGAAAATTTTCCAACCGGCGACTTTTTAAAAAAAGCTAAGATCCGGTCCCTTCTTTTACCTGCGGTATTTCTTTTCTCTCTTATTATCGCATTCCTGATTAACCCCTATATCGGCAGAAACATATTGTTTTTTATACCAATCATTATGAGTTTAGTAAAAAATAAAGATTCATCAGCAAAACTGCCACCAGTCGGGTAACATTGACGAATTAAAAAATTATACGGGGAAGCTGAAAACCGAACAGAGTAGGCACACTTAAAAAAACAAAATGAAAAAGAACTTAACAGCTAAAGCGTCCATTACAATCAATGCTTCCAGTTCAAAAATATGGGATGCCCTCACAAATCCAAAACTGGTAAAGCAATATATGTTTGGCACTAATGTTACTTCTGATTGGACAGAAGGAAGTGCCATCAACTGGGAAGGCGAGTACGAGGGCAAATCATATAAGGATAAAGGCATCATTAAAAAAATAGAGCCAAAAAAAATATTACAACATACATACCTCAGCGACATGTCAGGCAAAGAAGACAAACCCGAAAACTATGCTACCGTTACATATAAGCTGTTAAAGAAAGATGATAAAACTACCCTATCACTTTCACAAGACAACAACGCTAACGAAAAGTCAAAAGAAGAAAGCACAAAAAACTGGAAAATGGTTCTTAAAAAATTAAAAGAAGTTGTTGAACAAAATTGAAAACTTATTTAGTATTAATAATAGTGTAAAGTAATTAACATCTTCGTGAACAAAACAGCACGAACGCCAACAAAAGAATCCATTGTACCTACTCGAAGTGGACTGATAATATAGTAGATCATTAATTTTTTTTTCAAAAAGAAAGATTTAAAATGATATTAAACCTTTCCCTTTCGCAAACACTCATTGTTGAGATTGCATACGTTTAAATAATTTAAAACACCTTCATGGCACAAACATCAGTTGAACCAAATTGCATAGCCTTGTCTTCTTAAATCCAGGGCAAGCTTTTCTTCCATTATCAATGCTTCTTGCCTGGTCATTGCTTTTAGATTTATATGGTCGTATAGGCTCGGACGTAAATATGTTCCGTATTTCTGAGCAATATTAGCAGATAGCTTGTGACCTTTCTTGTTTACATAACCGGTTTTATGTTGCCTGAATCGTTCTGCAGGCGTCTTGCTGGTCATACCTACATAAAGACATTGAAGCACTCCATTAAATTGTGGATTAGCTGCCCGAAACTTACTATTTTCTGTAAAAACCCGTTTTGATAGCTCAATAACATAGATATGATACCTCATTTATAAAAGTATTTTTATCAACTCATGGCTTTTTCAAATCCATGTACTCCCTGTTAAATATCGTAAAAATTAT
>JBDSAQ010000259.1:0-3138 GCA_039922095.1 Ginsengibacter sp.
ACGAATCAACCTCTGGCGTACAGAGGCAATCAGACGTTGGTTACTTATTTATAAATATTTTTATAAATGCTTATTGGAAATTTATTGCCCAAAATTAAAAATGACTTTTTGAGGGTTGACTAAATAATCTCTCAAAAATATCTGTTGTTCTTTAACATGAGCTGAAAGGTCATCAAATACCTTTTCTAAAGATGCTGTGTTTAAAGTTAACCCTGCCTTTGAGTGGTTTACTTCATCTAATTTAAACTTACCTGATGCTATCCGCTTTTCTACATCCTGAAAAAGTGACTGTACTTCAACGTCTGTTTTTGTGGGGATAAATTGATTGTTACGATAGTTGATGTAGGTATTAAAAATGGAAAGCGCAGTATTGTAATCTGCAATAGCGGAATTATACAAGGCTGTATCTCTATCTTCATAAATGATCTCAATATCCATTTTTAGCTGCTTCAACTTATTGGAGATCATTGGGGATGGTACTCCATTTTTTTCTATTCTCTGTGCTGCTGATAAATATTTATCCAGGTAGTTTATATTTTCAAATACTGAGATAGAATCAGCATAATTAAAATAAGGTATGCTGTGATTTATTTGAGTGTTGCCATTATAAAATTCTTTGTAAGTAACCGGATAATTCAGCAACTGGAACATAGGATCAAAGGGCATATGCGATTGTATAAAAAGCTCAGGTGATACCTGGAAATACTCATAAATTATATTGCCTGTAAAAAGCCCCCGGTGTGCCCGTTCCTCATCCCAGGTAGGATCATACAAATGCCATTTACCATCAATAAATACAGTACACCATGCATGAGGAGATTTATCCATTGAGCCATTTTGTTTAGTATAGCCTTCTATTATTAAACTCCTTAAGCCACTTCTTAAACAGATATCATTAAAAATGGCTGCATAGTTTTCACAAACTCCCTTTCTTCTTTTAAGTGCAGTGGCTATTCTTTGTTCCCGGTCCTCCTCAAAAATCAGAGGATGAATGCTATCAGAAGTATATATTATATTGGCTGCAACCCATGTATAAATTGCCCGTACTTTTTTGCTGTCAGTATCAAAATTAGCTTTAATAAAATCTGCAATATCTGCTGTGGTATTGGTTTGTGCAGCAGAAATAGACAGGGCTGTTTTATCTGTATAATAGTAATCACTTATACTCTGTGTATTGCCGCTAACTATATTGCCTACCAGGAAAAATAAGATGACAAAAAACTTCATATTCTAAAGTTATACTATCATTTTAAAAGATATTGTAAAAAATGGAGAAGTACCAGCTAGGCCTGTGGGATTTTTTAAAGCATCACAAGTTCTACGGTTTTCAGTTGAAGTAAGTAACACAATTACCAGTTTTTTAAACCTATCTGCATTAACAAAAGCTTATCAAATATTCATTAATCCTTTCACACAATTTCTTTTCTGAATATACAGAACGGCTGTAAAACCCGGTTCTTATAATCACATGAAAAAACAATTATTACTAATCATTTCCATCGTTATCTCTTCCCTTTCATTTGCACAATCAAATATTTCATTTGGTGCCAGGGTTGGTATCTCCTCAGCAGGCATGAGAGGCGATGCTGTAAACAATTTGAATAATCTTTTAACATCAACGGATGGTATGGTGTCAACAAAAAATCTCACCGGCTATTTTGCAGGCATATATGCTGCAATACCTGTTAGTAACGAGGTTTCAATAGAGCCGGCATTGTATTATTCTCAAAAGGGATATGAGCTAAAAGGCGCACTTAATATAAAGGGAATGGATTTTCTGGGAGCCAATGCAAAAGCACAATTGCAATCGCAATATATGGATTTGCCTGTATTACTAAAGGTTAACATGGGAGGATTGCAGGTATTTGCAGGTCCTCAATTCTCTTACCTTATGCATGCAGATCTGCGTACATCAGCAGGTATATTGGGAATAAACTTGCTGAACAGTAAAATGGATGCAACAAATCAATTCAATCGCTGGGATGCAGCAGTTACCGGGGGAATTGGCTACCAATTTTCAAACGGAATAAATCTTATGGCTTCATATGATTATGGCTTATCAAAAATGGATGCCAATAGAAATGTGAGCTCTTATAATAATGTAATTAAAGTGGGTTTAGGTATTAGTCTTTGAACATTAATTTTAATATGTTGTGTGCCTGGCTTAACGCCAGGCATACTTATTTGAATGCCTGTTTCATGAACAGATATAATTTCAATTTTTATAAGTCACTTTTATTTTTGGAAAAAAATTTTTATTTTGAGAAAAAAATAGAAACACTCATAGCCTTTTTTAAACCTGATCCCAAAACTAATTTTTTAAATTAAACTTAGCTTGTTATGAAGAAGTACCCTACTGCTGCAGTAATTATTTCAATTATGCTGCTGGCATTTATTTTTTCACAGTGTAACGAAAATGAAAGTAAATCAGGTGGCACCAGCAACCAGATGGATACCTCAGTTGTTGCAACAAGTTATGGTGGCTTTGATAGTCCTGTTAAATGGGGTGAGCACCTGGTAATCCTTGGTGGTTGTAACGATTGTCATACTCCAAAAAAAATGACAGCAATGGGGCCGATGGATGATTCCTCATTATTACTATCAGGTCATCCTGCAAACATGCCACCCCCGGATGTAGACCGCAAAGACCTGGAAAGCAAAGGTATCTCGGCTACCAGTACACTTACAGCCTGGGTAGGCCCATGGGGCATTTCATATGCGGCTAATTTAACTCCGGATAGTACTGGTATAGGTAACTGGACTGAAGATCAGTTTTTATTATGCCTGAGACAAGGCAAAGCAAAAGGGATTGCAACAAACAGGCAATTATTACCTCCTATGCCATGGCGTGCACTTGCCACCTTAAGCGACGATGAATTGAAAGCTATCTTTGCTTATTTAAAATCTAACAAGCCCATTAAAAATATTGTTCCGGCCGCCGCCTTCCCTGTATTAATGAAGCATAATTAAGGACTGAATTTGCCTCTATTGAAAATTGGCTGTTGGCTGTTGAAGAACTTTTCCTGGATATGGAAGTACCACAAATAGAATACAGTTAATGTTAAATAGTGTCTGCAAGAAAACCCTTCTTTTTTTAAAACTCTCACCGATTTTTTCAGCAGGTCAGTCTGTTAAAAA
>JBDSAQ010000260.1:0-4446 GCA_039922095.1 Ginsengibacter sp.
ATAGCCTCGTCGAGATTAGTGATACCGGTGGTTACATCGCACATAAAAATTATGGCATTGGCTTCTTCCAAAGCAATAATAACCTGCTTGCGTATCTCTCTCTCAAAAATATCGTCGCTGTTAGGTACAAAGCCGCCGGTGTCAATTACATTAAAGGATTTTCCGATCCACTCTGCCACTCCGTATTGCCTGTCCCTGGTTACACCGCTAATATCATCAACAATAGCCTTTCGCTGCTCAAGCATGCGATTAAAGAAAGTGCTTTTGCCTACATTAGGCCTGCCAACAATTGCCACGGTATAACTCATGAATCTAATTAAAAGTAAAAAGTAAAAATTGGGTGCAAAGATACTTATGTTATTTGCAGGGAGGCGTTTAACATTTTAAGATGGTCGTAAAAATCAGGATATGATTTATCAATAGCTTCCGCAGAATGAATTGTTGTGGGGCCATCGGCCTTTAGTGCAGCAACAGCGCAAGCCATGGCAATACGGTGATCGTGATTGGAATGAACGACTGCACCGATGGGTTGGCCGTTACTTTCTATTGTCATTATGTCGCCATTCAACAAAACTTTGAGATTCATTTTTGTAAACTCCTCTTGTAAGGAGAGGCCCCTGTTGCTCTCTTTGTGCGCTAACCTGTTCACTCCTTTTATGTGAGTAATACCATTACAATATGCCGCCAGCGCAACAAGCGGCGGAAAAAGGTCAGGGCAATCTGTCGCATCAAAATCAAATCCTTTTAAGTTTCGGGCATTTACAGAAATTTTATTTGCATTAAAAGAGATTTGCGCTCCTGCAAGTTGTAATGCCTGTATAATTGCTTTATCAGCCTGTGCAGATTCCATGTCAAGCCCTTCCACATTTACGTTTCCTGAAATTGCTGAAACAACCAGTAAAAATGAAGCGCCACTCCAATCTCCCTCTACGGTGTAGGAGGCCCCCTCTAAATCTCCCCACGTGGGGGAGACTTTTGATACGTTCGGATCAAAATGAAATTCTGCATAATTTCTATTTTCTATATGCCATCCAAAATGTTCAAGAACATTTAAAGTAAGATCGATATAAGGTTTGCTTGTAAGGTTTTGAACTTGTATGGTAACAGGAGCAGTACAGGCTTTTGCATAAGCCATTAATAAACCTGTTAAAAACTGCGAGCTCAATGAGCCATCAATAGTAATATTCCCTGGTTGTAATGGCCCCTTTATTTTAATAGGAAGCTTTCCATTATTTGATTGAATGCTGATTCCTAATTGTGGAAAGATCTCATCAAAAAAATCCATTGGCCTTTGTAGTAAACTGCCACTGCCATTTAATAAAATTTCATGGTGACTTAGCGCTGCAATGGGTGCAAACATTCTAAGGCCTAAACCACTTTCCCCGCAATTGATCTCCCGGGAAATATTTTTAAAATCACTGCCCCTGACTAATAATTTATCATTTTTAAATGTAACTGTTGCACCTAATTTCTTTATCACTTCTATTGCTGCAAGATCATCATTGCTTTTCCCGGCATTACTGATAATGGTTTCTCTATTTGATATCAATGCGGCAGCACATGCTCTTTGCATTGAGCTTTTGGATGCAGGCGCATGTACATTTCCTGAGATTAGTGAAGGGTTAATAGTTACTATCACAGTTCTAAATGATTGAAAATTTCGTGAAGCTGTTCTAATGGAATGGGCTTTATTATTGCTTCGCCAATTTTATTAAGCAGGATAAAATTCATACTTCCTTTTGCTTTCTTTTTATCAAGCAACAACATTTCCCATATTTTATCTTTATCGAATTTTATATTTACGGGAAGATTATATCTTTTTAAAAGACTAATAATTCTTGCTGTTTGGCTGGTCGGGAAATTATTGAGTTGTTCTGAAATAGTACATGCCGCCGCAATACCGATGCTTACTGCATGCCCATGAGGCAATGTATAAATGTTTTCAATGGCATGCCCGAGAGTATGTCCAAAATTGAGAAGCTTTCTGTCACCAGTTTCATATTCGTCGTTAGTTACAATATTGTATTTTATTGCAACATTTGTTTTTATAAGCAGGTCTGTTTTTTGCGGGGAAGCTTTAAAAAAATCAATTGAATTTTCCTCCAGATAAGAAAAAAGTTTTTCGTCTTTTATGCATGCGTGCTTTATAATTTCAGCAAAGCCATTCACCCATTGCTCTGCTGGTAAAGTTGATAAAAAGGAATAATCATATAGCAGGAATTCCGGCTGATTTATTGTTCCTGCCAAATTTTTATATAAGCCCACATCTACACCATTTTTGCCGCCAAGCGCTGCATCTGTCATTGCAAGTATTGTTGTGGGAACAAAGCCAAACTTAACGCCACGCATATATACCGAGGCAACATAGCCAGTAATATCAGTAACTACTCCTCCACCAATTCCAATAATAAATGTTTGCCTGTCTGCCTTAAGTTCAATGAGCTGGCTTATAAGATGCTCTACGGTTGCCTGTTGCTTGTATTGCTCACCAGGCTTTATTAAAATTGTTTTCCATCCATCGAGTTTTTGAGAGTGCCCGGAGTAAACGTGTTCGTCTGTTATAATAACAGCGTTATCTTTTGAAACCAGATCTTCAAGGTGTGATAAATCAGCATCAAAATAGCAGGTTACTTTTTTTGAAGAGACGAAATAATTTTCCTGGTGCATACTAATTATTCCTCATTCATGATTTTATTCTGGTGGTTAATACTTTCGAGGTGTAACGCATCGTAATATTTCGTGATAAATTCTTTGCTTAACCCTAAATGCTCGCCCTTTTTAAAAGCCCTTAATAAGATATCATTCCAGCGATTGGTTTGAAGTATCGTTATGTTATTTTTTTTCTTATAGGCACCGATCTTATCCGCTATTTTCATTCGCTGGCCAACGAGCATTAATAATTCATCATCAAGATGGTTTATCTGCTCTCTCAACGTAGCCAAAGCAGTAATAAATTCCTGCGCATCAGTATTTTCAGATCTCCAGATCAATTCGCCAAGCATATCCGATAAACGTTCAGGAGTAATTTGCTGTTTGGCATCGCTCCATGCATTGTCAGGATCAATATGGCTTTCGATCATCAGCCCATCAAAATCAAGGTCAATGCTTTTTTGCGCTGTTGATTGCAGCATCGTCCGGTTACCACAAATATGTGAGGGATCGCAAATAAGCAACATCTCAGGAAATCTTCTTTTCATTTCAATGGGCAAATGCCACATAGGTGCATTTCGATATTCTGTATTTCCATAATTGGAAAAACCACGATGTATCATACCAACCTGCTTTACGCCAACTTTTTGCAATCGCTCAATTCCTCCGCTCCATAATTCAAGGTCTGGGTTGATAGGATTTTTTATGAGTACGGGTATATCCACGCCACGCAAAGCATCACATATTTCCTGTACGCTAAAAGGGTTTACCGTTGTTCTTGCGCCTATCCAAAGCATATCAACGTCAAATTGCAAAGCGTCCTCTACATGTTTCCAGGTAGCCACTTCTACTGTTATCGGTAAGCCTGTTATTTTTTTTGCCTGTAACAGCCATGGCAGGCCTTTAACCCCAATCCCTTCAAACATCCCGGGTTTGGTACGTGGCTTCCAGATGCCTGCACGCAGTACATCTACTTTACCTGTATTAGCCAACCGCTGAGCAGTTTGCAGCACTTGCTCTTCCGTTTCGGCGCTGCAAGGGCCACTAATTATAAGGGGACGTTTGATCCACTTTTCCTGCATTAACTCTTTCATTGTTTTTGTTTCTGTTTGCATTGTAAAATTAATTTTTTTGTTAGCAAGAATTGTTTTTTTGTAGTCTCAATTCCCTACCGGCAGCCAATACGTTAGGGAAGTAACTAATTTTTATAAACCATGAATCCGGAATGTTTTTACCTACCATTGCCACTACCTTCAGGTAGTGGGATACAAAGTTTTTTTTCAGGCTTTAGCCAAAATAGTTTTGGCTAAAGCCTTTCAATTTATTCTCATCATCCACGGCTTAAAAGCCGTGGCAATTGATAAGGCTACCTGCTGTTCCCCTAATATCATTTCAAAATCCTTTTTATCTTATTGGCATTCTCCATCAGCTCAATTAAATATTCTAAATTCTCTTTTTCCAAACTTGATTTAAATTTCCTTAACTGTGAAATATGCTCATTCAAAACATCAAGTACGTTTTCCCTGTTCTGCATAAAAATAGGCGCCCACATAGCAGGATTACTTTTAGCCAAACGAACTGTACTTTCAAAACCACCACCTGCTAATTCAAAAATAGCATTCTCTTCTTTTTCTTTCTCTAAAACAGTATTTGCCAAAGCAAAAGAAGTAATGTGAGAAATATGGCTTACATATGCAGCATGTGTATCGTGGCTTTCTGCTTCCATGTATGTTATGTGCATGCCAAGGTTTCTATAAATATTTTCCACAACATCAACCGCTTCCTTGTCGCTATCTT
>JBDSAQ010000261.1:0-6089 GCA_039922095.1 Ginsengibacter sp.
ACAGAAATCTTTCGGAATGCTCTCGAAACTGGAGCCGGGATTCGCAAATAGAAAGTCCAAATTTCTATTTATCACAGGGTTGTTGATACTGTCAGTAAACTCTTTGCTTGCTCAGTATAGAGATTCAATTCATTATACTGTACCAGCTGATGTCAAAACGAAAATTTTAGATTATGTAAAGCAGAAAGGTTCGAGATCAGGCTTTGCAACATATGGAATTTTGTCTTTCAGAAACGATACTACTCAAGTGCTCGTAAGTCACTATGGCGAGTCCCCAAAGGAACTAGTTTTTCTGATAAATAACAGTAATCGCTACATAAAACTTAATTCTACTGAGGTAATACCAATATTACTAGGATCTGATCTTTTATTTAGTGATCTGTTACATACTGTAAAAAACGAAGGAGACCCGTATGCTATTTTTAGTCACAAATTTATCAATGTATCAGGGTATTTGATAGAATTTCAGGGGCTTTACGATAAGGCTAGGTTAATAAATGCGTCGTATTTTCAGTACTAAATGATTTTGCCCAATTTTAGTGGTGTAATACGGAAAATGGTTGGTAAAATCCTCTATAACCCTCCATAGGCACCAGCTTGGTAGCAGAGGGTTTGAGAGTTGGCTATGCTTGTGCCTGCTTCTAAAAGAGATATGTACATTTATATGAGCCGGTACATATTAAACAGGCTTTTTAAATAGTATAGATTGTATAAATGATCCGTTACAGTACTGAGGATTTCAGAACCTCAGACCTGTCATCTCTGAAAAGCTCAAAAAATTTATGAATACAAAGCCCTTTAATTGCCCTCATATGACCTATAAAGCGGCTTTGTCAATTCCCCACGAAATACCTTCTTCGTTTTGATTTATAGCTGGCTGAATCAAAATGTGATTTTGTCCATTCGTCATTATTCTTCAAATATCCTGCATTAGGATCATTTGTATTGGCCTGCTTAAGTATGCGTGAAATATACCGGGCATAATGATGATCGAAAATGCGCATGAATTCTCCGAAGTATATATCTGCAATACGGGTATCGCCGCGGATTACAATCATATTCTCATCATTGATCCGCTGTGAAGGACGGCTGAAATTTGCCGATCCTGTTACCACAATTGGATCCTTTCCGAGGGGATCAACAAGCATAAACTTGTTATGGATGTAATCATTGGTATTAAGCGGATTGCTCATTTCCTTCAGGAAATTGAAAAGGGAATCCTGGCTGAAATAACCTCCGGAAGCAAATAACACATCTTTATCCTGTCCAATAATTTCAGTGTCTGCAAGGTTATCATCTTTAACAATGTATCGCAATACGTCATTCTCTGCCTGTATTACCTTTTGAAATACTTCATCAAGATTAAAAGCAACCGTAATGCACATTAGTTTTTTTGCACTTGCCATAAGATCAGCATACCATTGAAGAGTGTCATTTTCTTCTTGTCCGTCTCTTGGGCTAAACACAGGGGTTATACTATTTTTGGGAGGCTTACCTGCAGGAACAGGAGTAGCAGCTTTATTAAGCGGACGAATTTTTGTTGGAGTCAAATTTTGACGCAGGCGTTCCCAGTATTCTAAATAAGATTGAGCTATAGTTGCATCCCATACAATATGCCCCACATTTGAATGCCCAAATATTCCTCCGGCAGATATATTGGTAGAACCTGTCCACACGGCAACGGGCTTATTTTCATGAAGAAGAATAATAAATTTATTATGACGAATACCTTCAGATACTGTCCGGGGAATTACTGCATCAATCATATCCAGACCGGCACGTTGTATGGTTGCGAGGTTCTCTGTTTTGTATGAACTTTCAGCGTCGTATACAATTTTTACACTTGCCCCGGTTTCTGCTGCAGCCGCAAAAGCATTTGCCACAGGTTGGTAATGGAATTCATAGAGTGCTGCTCTCAGGCCAAATGCCTCATTTTTAGCAAGTGCAATAAATTCTAACAAAGCTTCAAACAATCCACGGGAAAGCCAAACCATCTCCGGGGAACGGGGTTCAGTTGTATCAGGTATTGCATTTTTAAATTCACGGGCATAAGCTTGTGAACCAATTACGCCACGATTAAAAAACAAATCGTGTCGTACATTAGTGGTAGTGGCTGTTACAGCATTTCCCATTTTAGATTCTGTGCGGATTTTGAGAGTTAGCCCATCCTTTTCCCTGAGATCTATAAGTTTGGGAATGCCATAAGCAGGAACAATGCGGTATTGGTATTCACGGCCTTCTTTTGCAGTGTAATCGCACCATTGAAAGGATTGAAAAGGATGTTCAGAAGTTGGTACAGGTGTGCCGGGATCAAGTCCAATATCTTTATCTTTAAACCGCTTGATTCCTTTCATCCAATATTTTTCTTCCGCAATACCATTTTTAATTTCAGTTCGTTCAATAGCAAATCCTAATAAATTTTTTCTTTGAGAAGCAGGTGAGTTTGCAAAATCCCAGGCGAGCATTACAACATATGTTCCTGCCACAGCCCTGCCTTTGAGTTTATTATTGGATATGATTTTGGTTCGCATAATAAATGGTTTTGTTGAATAAAATAAGTGTTGCTATATAGCAATTTTAAGCTAAAAAGTATGAGATTACAACCTGCAGAGGGGAATGACTGGATGGAGAATAATGAATGAATAAATCATAAACTCACCATACCATAGTCATAATGGATTAATTTTTTTTTTGCTTTACAGAGGCTTTTAAATCTTGCTTTCTATTACCCAATTATTATTATTCTTTTTGCACTGCAAGAAAGAATGAACAAAATACATTTGCGAACCTTTAATAATTTACTTCATCAATATTTATTCTATTTAAAATCATCCGCTTTTACGCCTTCATTTATCTTTAACTCTTTTGCTTCTATCACAAAATCCTGGTTGCCTTTATCTGATTGAACTGATATAGAACTTGTAAAAGGAAAAATTACATTACCTGCTTTTTTAAAATTACTAAGCTCAACAGTTTGTTGTGTATCACTGCCTTGTACCTTAGTTGTTTTTTCCATTTTTACGAGGTACGCTGTTTTTATATCGTAATATTCTGTGGATTTGCCTCCTGAAGGGTCAGTGATATTTATTTTATAAGCATCATTTGCTCCTACTTTTTCAATACCCGCCAATTCTAATTTATAACCGGCATCATTATAAAATAATTGTTCAAACAACCCCCTGGTATTTTTGCTTTCTTTCAATTCTTCTTCTCCCAAAGGCTGCTTATTTCCCATCTGCACCTGGTAGCCGGTTGTACCATCAAAAGCCTGGCGCATTACAGTTTGCCCGTTCATATTCATTTCCATCATACTCATGTTCGGAGCCATTTTTTTCTCAGTTACATTCAGGCTCATTCCCTGAACGTTCATAGTACCTGTAAGTGCAACCGAGTTAATTTTTTTGAGTTCGTCTGCGCCTCCGATTGCTGTAATATATTTTGAAATAATATCTTTTGCAGTAACACCCTGCATGGCAGACATATTTGATGCTGTTTCTTTAACAGGCTTTGCAAATCTGTCGTACATATTCAATGCATATCCCAGCTTGGATAATCCAGGTTTTACAGTTCCGGCTTTACCAACAACAACTATCCTTGTATTACTGTAATTAAAATATTTCTGCGAAACCCTTTGAATATCTTCTGCAGTAACTGCATTAATTTTTTGCAGGTAAGTTTTGTAAAAATCTTTGGGAAGATCATTGATGATTATACTGCTTGCAAAACTGGCAATACGTGAGGGATCTTCCAGGCCAAGGGCGAAATTACCTGCGTATAAAGCCTTTGCATTTTTTAATTCTTCATCACTAACCTTGTTGGCTCGAATATTATTTACCTCACTCAAAATTTCCATTATGGCGCTATCTACTTTTTCATTGCGAACAGATGCTGAAGCAGTAAAGGCAGTTTGAAAACGGTCGCCACGAACACCGGAATATGCGCCGTAAGTAAAGCCATGTTTTTCTCTGAGATTCATAAACAATCTTGCAATTGCTGTTCCTCCTAAAATATTATTTGCCAGCAACACAGGGAAATAATCAGGGCTGCTTAATGGAAGCCTTACCAGGTTAGTAACGGTGATCTCTGATTGTACAGCATTTGATACATCAATCAAATCAACTTCAGTTTTACCGGGATTATTTACATCAGCAAGATTCATTAACGAGATTTGTTTACCCTTCCAGTTACCGAAGGCTTTCTCCGCAAGTTCCTTCGCATGTTCAGGTTTAATGTCTCCCACAAAAGTTAAAAATCCCCTGGAAGGGCTGATATATTCTGAATAGATTTTTTTTACATCATCCAGTTTAATATTGTTAATTGTTTCTTCAGTTTCAAATTCTCCTGCCGGATGATCGGCACCAAAGTTTAATGCTCTAACTACTCTGCCGGAAATGGCCTGTGCATTTTTTTCATCTGCCCTTAAACCAGTAATTGTTTGTGATATAAGCTTATCAAAAGATGCCTGGGGAAATGCAGGATGTAAAAGTGCATCTGTCATCAGCATAAAAGCTTTATCAAAATATCTTGTTAGTGCAGATGCGCTGCCGCCGCTCTGGCTCATGTTTACATTTGCTCCCATTTGGTCAACAGCTTCGTCAAATACAGCTTTATTCATATTGGTTGTACCCTCTTCCAACATACCTGCCATTATACTAAGCCCCCCAGCTTTATTGCCCTCTTTTACCGGGCCATAATCCACAAAATAGGTGGCAGATACTTTTGGCAATTTATGGTTTTCTACTACCAAAACTGTAATGCCGTTGGCTAACTTATAAGTTACCGGGTCAGCAATTGATAACACAGGTGCAGGCCCGCCTGCAGGAGGTTTGGTTCTGTCTACTTTTGTTTGTGCATGGGAAGCCATTATAATTAAGGTTCCAATTGCAGCTATATATATTTTTTTCATTTTCATTTTTTTTAGGTAAGAATTACTGGTCAGCAGGTTTAGGTAAATAATATAAAACCACTCTCTGGTTTTTATTAAGATATTTTTTAGCAACGTCTCTTATTTGTTCCCTTGTTATTTTCCTTATTTCATTTAACTGGTCATTAATGTGGTTAGTATTTTTGTTGTATATATAAGACTCGGAAAGGTTTCCTGCCACACCTAACATTGAAGTATTACTGTTCACAAAATCATTTTCAAATTTGTTCATTAGCTTATTATAATCCTGTTCACTAATAAGGTCAGTTTGTACTTTTACCACTTCATCATCAATATCTTTTAAAAGAACAGGTAATGTGGCCTCGTTGTTTGGTAAAGCGTAAGTGATGTAAGCGCCATAATCTTCCAAAGCATAATTGAAAGCCCCAACCTGCAGTGCATTCTTTTTATCATCAACCATTTTTTTATATAATTTGGAACTTGCCCCATCTGATAAATAGGTGCTTATCATCCCTAATACTTTTGAATCGTAAGTAGACATACCCGGTGTACGGTAACTGGCAATAATTGCAGGAATTCTTACATTAGGATCATAGGCTGTATCAATTATTTCTTTAGTTATAGGGGCTTCCATAATTGAAGGTTGCATTATTGAAGGGCCTTTTGAAATATCACTAAAATAATCTGCAACCAATTTTTTTGTTTCATCAATATTAATATCACCTGCAATGGTTAGCACCGCATTATTGGGAACATAATATTTTTTAAAGAAGGCCTGAAACTCATCAAGCTTAGCAGCATCAAGATCTTCCATAGAACCAATAGGTTGCCAGTGATAAGGGTGATTAGTGAATAATTTAGAAAAAGCCTGTTCAATTACCCGGCCATAAGGCTGATTATCAATACGCATTCTTTTTTCTTCCTTTACCACTTCGTTTTGTGTTTCTACTCCTGTTTCATTTATTACCGGGTGCATCATTCTCTCGCTCTCTAACCATAAGCCAAGCTTAAGTTGATTGGATGGAAATACTTCGTAATAAAAAGTTCTGTCCTGCGAAGTAGTGGCATTATCCTGTCCGCCATTGCTTGAAACATATTTTGAGAATTCACCACGTTTAATATTGTCAGAGCCTTCAAATAAAAGATGTTCAAAAAAATGAGCAAAGCCAGTACGGCCAACCTGTTCATTTTTTGAGCCAACATG
>JBDSAQ010000262.1:0-9156 GCA_039922095.1 Ginsengibacter sp.
ATTTATTCAAGCATTCCGTACGCTGCATTTTGTAGGGCCCTGTATTACTGTATTTGGCTCAGCCCGGTTTAAAGAAGACAACCAACACTATATAAGTGCAAGAGATTTTGGTAAAGAGATAGCACACCTTGGGTTTACTACAATTACCGGTGGCGGGCCTGGTATTATGGAAGCAGCCAACCGTGGTGCAAAAGACGTAGGGGGAAGAAGTGTTGGTTGTAATATTGTTTTACCTCTTGAACAACACATCAATCCTTACCTGGATAAATGGGTGAACATTAAATACTTTTTTATCCGTAAAACACTTCTTATAAAATATTCTTATGCATTTGTAGTGATGCCCGGAGGCTTTGGAACATTAGATGAATTTTATGAGGCGCTTACTTTAGTGCAAACAAAAAAGATAAGAATGTTTCCTATAATAATTTTTGATAAAGATTTCTACAGGGAGATACTTAAGCATAATGACCGTATGGCCAAAGCTGGTACCATCTCTAAAGAAGATGAACATTTATTTTTAGTAACTGATTCTATTACTGAAACTGTTGAGTATATAAAAGAAAAAAGCATCATCGCTTTTGGTTTACAATACGCAAGCCATCCAAAACCGTTTTGGGGGTTTTTTGAAGAGGGGATTAAAAAAGTATATAAAAAATTATAAAAAGCAGCACTAACGAAATGAACCGGAAAGTAATATTGTATAATTGATTTATTCTTAAACTGTCAAATTATGAGTAGCATTATAACCATAACCTTTAATCCCTGTATTGATAAAAGCACGACCATCGCAGCTCTTGCGCCGGAAAAAAAATTAATATGCTCCAAGCCTACATTTGAACCGGGAGGTGGAGGTATTAATGTTGCAAGAGCAATAAAAAAACTTGGCAGCGAAGCCACAGCTATTTATCCGGCAGGTGGTTACTCCGGAAAATTTTTGCAGTTATTGCTGGAAAAAGAAAATGTGAAGAGCCTTGTAGTTGAAACTGCGAAGCATACCCGTGAGAATATGATCGTGTTAGATCTTTCGTCAAATCAGCAATTCAGGTTTGGTATGCCGGGGCAGGCTTTATCAACAGATGAATGTGACAAATGTTTGCAACTGTTAGAAGAAAATGAATCGGAATATATTATTGCCAGCGGAAGCTTACCGCCAGGGGTTTCGCCTGATGTTTTTGAAATGATAGGAAAAATAGCAGAGAAGCAAAACCGGAAACTAATTATTGATACTTCAGGAGATGCATTAAAAAGCGCTCTGCATGCACATGCATATTTGATAAAACCCAATCTTGGGGAATTGAGTAAGCTTGCAGGTGTTGAAGAATTAGGGTATAACGATATTTCGAAGGCGGCCCGGAAATTAATTAATGAAACCGGTTGCAAAATCTTTTTAGTGTCAATGGGTTCTTCCGGCGCTATGCTTATCACCAAAGATGAAAGCTATATGGTATCGGCTCCTCCTGTAAAAAGGCAAAGTACTGTAGGGGCAGGAGATAGTATGGTGGCAGGGGTTGTGGTAAGTCTCTCAAAAGGCAAGAACTTAAAAGAAGCTATTCATTATGGTGTGGCATGTGGAACCGCAGCTACTATAAATCCTGGTACAGAGTTATGCAAAATAAAAGATGTGAACAGGATATATGAAGATGTAATTGCCTTGCATGTGACTTAGTAATTGTATTTCATAGAACTTGTATCATAAAAACAAAAGCGACAAAAGAGCTGTCAGAGTGCAGCTTTTGTCAGGTATTTGGTTGGCAGGGCATCGAAGTTCGTCACGCTGATACCGAAGCTGATTGTTATTTTGTTGCCGAAGAGAACAAAACCCAAATAGAATTACTGCTGTTGAAGTGGAAATAAAAAACATTGTCAGAGCATGACCAATAAGAATTTACTCTTTATATTTTTCTTCTTTAAGCTTATTTGCCCTGCTATTAAGTTCGTCAGTCAGGTCAATGCTTTTTAATTTTCCGTTTTCAATTTTGTAAGCAACATTGCCAATGTCACTGCTAAATAAAATTAGTGTGTCCTTGGTTTTGTCCCAACCGACTGCCCACTTATTAGCGTCACCAGCGTTTGTATTAAAATCTGATAATAACTGTCCTTTTGAATTATAGAGATGAATAATTACATCTGCAAAGTCAGTTTTTTTATTATTAGTGCGATTTACCGTTGTCATTATGTAATATTTCGCTGTGGGAGAAGCAGTCTTGTCACCATTGTAATCAGTCAAATATCTGCTACCGCTTAAACGGCAACTTGTCAAACATGATAACAAGATAAACGTCAGTATAGTTTGTTTCACTTTCAAGCTGTCAAATAAGGTTACACACAACACAATAATTTAAAAGAGATGAAATCAATTACAGACGACTTGTTTAGAAAACCTCAATTTAAAATGGAATCAAATTGCTCCGCATCACTATAATCTTTTATCGTATTATATAAGGTATCCCTTTCTACAGGAACTCTTTTTACTTGCTTAATCAATGCTACTAATTCGCTTGTCGTCATTGCAGGGTTTTGTTCTTCACTACCTGCCATCGAGTATATTTTAGTAGTATCATCTATTGTTCCATCAATATCGTTTACGCCAAATGAAAGTGATAGCTGGGCATGTTGTCTCCCAAGCATTGGCCAGTACGCTTTAAGGTGAGGAAAATTATCGAGGTAAATTCTTGCGACAGAATACATCTTCATGTCTTCTACTATTGATGATTCGGAAATATGGCTCATTTCATTATCGCTGTTACGAAACTTAAGAGGAATAAAAGTATTAAAGCCCCCGGTTTTATCCTGTAGCTCACGTAATCTTCGCATATGATCAATCCTGTGATAATAATTTTCAATATGGCCATATAGCATTGTAGCATTGGTATGCATACCAATATTATGAGCAGCTTCATGAATGTGCAGCCAGCCTTCAGCATTTACTTTATCATCACAAATTTGTTCTCTTATACCAGGGTGAAAAATTTCAGCTCCACCTCCGGGCAGCGAATCAAGACCTGCCAGGTGCATTTTTTTTATCCCTTCTTCAATACTCAGTTTTGCTTTACGAAACATATAATCTAACTCAACAGCAGTGAACCCTTTAATGTGTAAGGATGGCCTGTGTTGCTTTATTTTTTGCAACAATTCACAAAAGAATTCCAGGTTCATTTTAGGATGTACTCCTCCCACAATATGCACTTCTGTAACAGGTTTGCCGTCGTAGCCTTTTACAATGTCCAGCATTTGCTGCAGGCTTAATTCCCAGCCTTCATCTCTGTGGGCATACAATCTTGAGTAAGAACAAAATTTACATGCAAACACACATACATTGGTGGGCTCAATATGGAAGTTTCGGTTAAAGTAAGTTTTATCACCATGCTTATCTTCACGAATATAATTTGCAAGAGTGCCTAAAAAAGAAAGGCTGCCTTTTTCAAATAACAGCAGTCCATCATCATCTGAAATTCTTTCTTTTGAAAATATTTTTTCTGAAATAATTCTTAGGTCGGCATCTTTTATGACTTCTTCAATCAATAATCTTACTATATCTTTTTTCATACAAATATTATGTTGCAAAGTTACTTAAGCAACGGGGCAAAACAAAGATGCGTGTTATACCACTTATATTCTTATAGTTGATAAGTATACCTGTTTAAAAATCTATTGAAACCCTTATCTTTCATCTGGTGAAATATAGATGTGCCGGGAGAGCTCAATTTGTTCTTATAAAAAATTTGAAATGAATATAAAGGTTCGGCTTATAATCATGATATTTCTGCAGTTCTTTATATGGGGATCATGGCTGATCACTATTGGGGCTTATTGGTTTCAAACCTTACCTGTGTTATATCCACTGGTTGATGAAAATACCCATGCCAGCCTCTGGACAGGATCTTCTTTTGGAGCGCTGTTTTCAACAATGGGATTTGCATCACTTTTTATGCCTGCGTTGTTAGGTATTGTAGCAGATAAATGGATCAATGCCGAAAAACTGTATGGCATCTGCCACATTTTAGGTGCAGTGGTACTTTTTTCATTGCCTATGGTTACTCATCCCACTACTATGTTTTGGGTAATGCTGCTGAATATGATGTTTTATATGCCCACATTGGCTTTATCTATTGCGGTTGCATACTCGGCATTAAAGAGAACTGGAAAAAATGTAATTAAAGACTATCCTCCTATAAGAGTTTGGGGCACTGTAGGGTTTATTGTTGCTTTATGGGTAGTTAGTTTATTCCATATTGAAACGTCTGCATACCAGTTTTATGTAGCATCGGGCGCATCCTTATTGCTTGGGCTGTATGCTTTTACCTTACCACCATGCCCGCCTCAACTCAATCGCATAAAAAGCAAATCGTTAATTGATGCTTTGGGCCTTAATTCATTTTCTTTATTTAAGCAACGGAAAATGGCTGTCTTTTTTATTTTTGCCATGTTGCTCGGAGCTGCCCTGCAACTTACAAATGCCTATGGAGATACTTTCTTACATGACTTTGCAAAGATTGATAAATACAAAGAAGCAATAGCTGTAAAGTATCCTGCAATCATTATGTCAATATCACAAATTTCCGAGACCTTGTTTATTCTGGCTATCCCATTTTTTTTAAGAAGATTTGGAATAAAACAGGTAATGTTTATCAGCATGATGGCCTGGGTTTTTCGCTTTGGTTTATTTGCATGGGGCAATCCGGGAGATGGCCTGTGGATGATTGTACTTTCATGCATTATCTATGGAATGGCCTTTGATTTTTTTAATATTTCCGGTTCTCTTTTTGTGGAGACACAAAGTGATTCTTCAATAAGAGCCAGCGCCCAGGGGCTTTTCATGATGATGACCAATGGTGTGGGTGCTGTTCTGGGAAGCACAATAAGTGGACTTATTATTCAAAAATATTTTACTGCAGCTGGTGGCAATAAAGAATGGCAAAGCATCTGGATAACCTTTGCTCTGTATGCCTTAGTTGTAGCTGTTTTGTTTATTATATTTTTTAAACATAAACACGACCCCCAGGCAATAATTAATGAACATCCAACGCCTTTATTGAGCTCTGAGTAGAATTTTTCCCAGGCGCTATAGTATCCTTTATTCTTTACCGTGCTTTTAAAAAATATTTTGTTCCCTGAAAATAAAATATTCTTTTATCTTTGTTAACCATTTGGTTAAACTATATGGATAATAAAAAAACTGAGGATTCAACGGAGGCCAGGATTTTAAATGCTGCAAGAAAAGTATTTATATTAAAGGGAATGTTTGGGGCACGAATGCAGGATATTGCTGATGAGGCCGGTATAAACAAAGCATTATTGCATTACTATTTCAGAAGTAAGCAAAAGCTCTTTGAAGTAATATTTGCAGCAGCAGCTCAAAAATTGTTTCCTAAAATAAACTCCATTTTTGAATCTGATATGCCGCTTTTTGAAAAAATAGAACACTTTACTGATGAATACATAACCGTAATGATCGATAATCCTTACCTGCCCTTATTTGTATTGAATGAAATTAACCAGGATCCTGAAGCCTTTGTTAATAAGATATGGGGTAAACAAAATTTACCAAGACCACAAAAGTTTTTGGATCAAATTGAAAAAGAGGTTAGGAGAAGAACGATCAGGCGGATAGATCCTTTACAGTTATTGATGAGCTTAATTTCAATGACGGTTTTTCCTTTTGTGGCCAAAAAAATGTTTCAGCTTAATCTTGGACTGAATGAGTTACAGTATCGTACTATAATGGAAGAGCGGAAGAAAGAAATTCCTAAATTCATTATTGATTCTATAAAAAAATAAAAATTTATGCAGCATTTAGCTACATGGTTAAATAAGTTGGTTAAGGGATTAATTATAATATTGCTGCCCGCTATATCTATAACTGTAAATGCCCAGCCACTCAGCCATTTGACATTAGAGCAGGCAAACCTTCTGGCTCAACAAAATTATCCCCTGATCAAACAAAAAGATTTGGTAAAGCAGGCAACCGATATTACCATTAATAATCTTAATAAACAATTTCTTCCCCAGCCATCTGTAAGCGGACAGGCAACATATCAATCTGATGTAACAAAAGTTGATGTTCCTTTTCCGGGATTTAAATTGGAACCACCCAATAAAGATCAATATAAAATATTGGCAGATGTAAGCCAGCTTATATATGATGGAGGAGCGGTTAAGCAGCAAAAAGAATTACAGCAATTGAATGGCGATGTAGAAATGCAAAAAGTGGAAGTAGAATTATATAAGGTAAGGGAAAAGGTAAATCAATTGTATCTGAATATTTTATACCTCGATGAACAGCGAAAGCAGGTTGAGCTGATTAAACAGGATTTTAATACCGGGATAAGAACTGTAGGGGCACAGGTAGAAAACGGAGTTGCTTTTAAATCAAATTTAAATGTATTAAAAGCAGAACTATTAAAAGCCACTCAGCGGCTGATTGAATTAAATGCTTTAAGAAAAGGAATGCTGGAAACATTAAGCCTGTTTTTTAATCAACCCATTGATAGTAATGTAGTGCTTGAAACACCAGGGGCTTTATCATCAATTTACCAGGATACAATTAGCCGACCCGAAGTTAAATTATTCTCTTACCAAAGCCAGGTGCTTGGTCATCAAACAAAAATAATACAGGCAAAAAACCAGCCCAGGGCCAGCTTATTTGTACAGGGTGGTTATGGCCGCCCTGCCCTGAATTTATTAAAAAATCAATTTGAGCCTTTTTATGTCACAGGCGTTCGCTTAAACTGGTTGCTGGGTGGGTTATACACACAAAAAAATGAAAGGCAATTAGTGGATATCACAAAAAAGAATATAGATATTCAAAAACAGACTTTCCTGTTGAATACAAATACCCAGCTAAAACAACAACAATCAGAAATTGAAAAGCTGCAACAACTTTTTTCAGGCGATGATGAAATTATTTCTTTACGCACACAGGTAAAAGATGCTGCAAAAGCAAAATTGGAAAATGGTGTGATTACCGCAAATGATTACCTGAGAGAAGTAAACGCTGAAGACCAGGCACGCCAAACCCGGATAACACATCAATTACAATTACTGCAGGCACAAATAAATTATCAAACCATTTCAGGCAAACAATAAATTATTTTTAATGAACACAAAAATTGTTATACCAATTGCTTCATTTTTTTTCTTAACAGCATGCCATAGCAATAATCATCATTTTGATGCATCTGGAACATTTGAGGTAGATGAAGTAGTAGTATCATCGGAAATACCGGGAAAAATTTTATCATTTAATATAGAAGAAGGGGATAGTATTTTACAGGGGAAAGTGGTTGGTGTTATTGACGCGGAAAATCTTTCACTGCAAAAAGAACAGGTGCAGGCAAGCATCGAAGCTCTTAATGAAAAAACGGTTAATGTAATGCCCCAGGTAAAGCTTTTGCAGGATCAGTTTGCTGTTCAGCAATCTCAGTTAAATAATTTAATGCATGAAAAAAAAAGGTTTGAAAATTTACTTAAGCAGGATGCTGCCACCGGCAAACAGGTTGATGATATTAATGCGCAAATAGATGTTGTTCAAAGGCAGCTAACTGTAACGCAGCAGCAGGTAAATGTTCTGCGCAATAATACAACTTCACAGAACCGTACTATTTTAAGTGAGCGCAAGCCTTTACAGAAGCGGGTTGAGCAATTTACTGATCAATTACAAAGAGCTAACATTGTTAATCCCTTTACCGGAACAGTGATGATGAAATATGCAGAGGCGGGAGAACTTACATCAACGGGTAAAGCATTATATAAGATAGCTGATCTCTCAGAAATGACCTTGCGAGCTTATATTACCGGTGATCAGTTATCGCAGGTAAAATTAAACCAGCAGGTAAAAATATTTGTAGATAACGGCGCAGATAAATATAAAGAGCTGCCCGGAATTATCACCTGGATTTCAGGTAAAGCAGAGTTTACACCAAAGACAATTCAAACAAAAGAAGAGCGGGCTAACCTTGTGTATGCAATAAAAATAAAAGTAAAGAATGACGGTTACCTGAAGATGGGCATGTATGGGGAAGTAATCCTTGAACCCTGATACCTGGCACGAGAGTTTAAAAAAAAATGTGGTTTATACTGAGAATTGACAGCTAATTCAAAAAATATGCCTGCAGTTAGTGTACATAATGTTGTAAAATCTTATGGAACAAAGAAAGAAAAAGTTCAGGCACTAAAAGGTGTTTCTTTTGAAGTATCCAAAGGTGAATTGTTTGGCATCATTGGGCCTGATGGCGCCGGAAAAACTTCATTGTTCCGTATCCTTACCACACTGTTGCTTGCAGACGAAGGTTCTATATCTGTTGATGGATTTGATGTAATAAAACAATATAAAGAGATAAGAAAACGAGTTGGTTATATGCCTGGAAAATTTTCTTTGTACCAGGATTTAACTGTTGCCGAAAACCTCGAATTTTTTGCAACCATATTTAATACCACTATTGAAAAGAATTATGCACTGGTAAAAGATATTTATGTACAAATAGAGCCGTTCAAAGAAAGAAGGGCGGGAAAATTATCCGGCGGCATGAAGCAAAAGCTGGCTTTGTGCTGTGCACTTATACACCGGCCATCTGTTTTGTTTTTAGATGAGCCTACCACTGGTGTTGACGCAGTATCAAGAAAAGAATTTTGGGATATGCTCAGGAAACTAAAAGAGCAGGGTATCACGATTTTAGTTTCAACTCCATATATGGATGAGGCTGACAGGTGCGATCGCATTGCGTTGATACAGACGGGAAATATAATGTCAATAGATACACCGGATGGAATTATCAAAAAGTTTGGGAAAGAGCTATTCGCTGTCAGGGCTGAAAACATGCTTCATCTTTTAAATGACCTTAAAAATTTCGAAGGGGCAAAAGATGTATATCCTTTCGGGGGATATCATCATGTAGTAATGAAGAAGGAACATCATGAAGAAATGCTCAGAAATTATTTATCAAAATTTTCAGGAAATGAACTTGAAATAAGATCTGTTGAACCGGATATAGAAGATTGTTTTATAGCATTGATGAAGTCGCCTTCCCGCCCTACTTCGGAGGTCCGATAGCTTTCGCGAGGGGTGAAGTCATAATATTCTTTTATGGAAATAATAAAAACCGGCAAAGAAAACAAAGCAATAACAGTTGATCATCTAACTAAAAAATTTGGAAACTT
>JBDSAQ010000263.1:0-6454 GCA_039922095.1 Ginsengibacter sp.
ACTGGCGGGTGGAACACCGGCCAGGAGAAGGTTTTATATGTGCAAACACAATTTTACGGTGAACAAATGATTAAGTAGAGGTAAAATCTCATAAGATGTCAATAACATCCTATTCTTTCTATCTCCGTATAAAGGAAGCTGTATTTCCTAATGTGATGGAAGCCTTCAAAACTAATTATAACGCTGATCATAATTGTTTTCATGAGAAAAAATTGACGTGAAAATTATATTTAGGATTATCTTACCTGGACCACTTTATCTACAATATATTTTGAATCACCCCGCCACGGCAGTGTGCTGATCTTTTCTTTATAATGAAGACTAATATCTCTTCCTTCCAGTTTTGTAAGAGAATCTGCCACACTTTTGTCCACTACGGAAAAGAGCCACATATTATTTATCATAACTCCCCCATTGGTAGTATTGATACCCCCAAGATTCAACTCTCCTTCATAGGTTTTAAAAACATACCCTTTATTAGAGAACTTTATTAATCTGCCGGCCCGGTTACCATCGCTATATGTGTAACTCACATTAATGAAAATATAAACTGCAAGAAAGACCACTATTATAGTTACAAGCCAAAACAGGAATTTGCGCATATTTTTTTAAAGCAAACATAAACAATAATAACAAAATGTTGTTGAGCGAGACACACAGGTACATTAAGAATTAGTATTTTGCACGGCTAAAAAGTTATTATAGCTTTTGTTTACCTGTTATAACTTTTATAATAGTATTGATCTGATAATTAAAATACATTGATGACCTGTAATAAAATAATTAATTATGAACATTGGAATTGTTTGTTATCCCACATTTGGCGGCAGCGGTGTGTTAGCGACTGAATTAGGCAAAGCATTGGCTGATAAAGGGCATAACATTCATTTTATAACCTATCAGCAACCAGTAAGATTAAGCGGATTTCATGCAAATATTTTTTACCATGAGGTAAGGGTGCCAACCTATCCGTTATTTGATTACCCGCCTTATGAAACGGCTTTAGCAAGCACCATGGTTGATGTGATCATAAATAATGATGTTCAGTTACTGCATGTTCATTATGCCATACCACATGCCTCGGCTGCTTTTATGGCCAAGCAGATATTAGCCAAGCAAGGTATCAGTATCCCTGTTATTACTACATTACATGGCACTGATATAACCCTGGTGGGGAAAGATAAAACCTATTCTCCGGTGGTTACTTTTTCTATGAACGAGAGTGATGCTATTACTGCTGTATCAAAGAATTTACGTGATGAAACTTTCCGCAACTTTAAAATGGAAAAGGAAATACAGGTTATCTATAACTTTGTTGATGTAAAAAGATTTAACCGTAAACCTATTGAGCCATTCAAAAAAGTTATTGCACCAAACGGTGAAAAGATTTTATTACATGCTTCAAATTTCAGAAAGGTAAAACGGGTAGATGATGTGGTAAAAATTTTTATAAAAGTGAACCAGGAAATTCCTTCAAAGCTATTATTGGTAGGGGATGGGCCTGAACGTACTTCCATTGAAAGGCTTTGCAGGGAAAGCGCTGCTCATAATGATATTCGTTTTTTAGGTAAACAGGAACAGATAGAAGATATACTTGCGGTATCAGATCTTTTTTTATTGCCAAGTGAATACGAAAGTTTTGGTCTCGCAGCGCTTGAAGCTATGGCTGCAGGTGTACCTGTTATATCTACCGACGCAGGTGGATTACCGGAAATAAATATTAATGATTATTCCGGCTATTTAAGCTCTGTAGGCAACGTGGATGATATGTGTAAAAACATTCTATCTCTGCTAACGGATGAGGAAAAGTTGAAGCAGTTTAGAAAGAATGCACTGGAGCAGGCGACGAAGTTTGATATAAATACTATAGTACCGGTTTATGAAGATTTATACAAAAAGTTTGTGAGTTAACACGGTTTCCGATAATTACAGTCAGCAATTGTCTGTTCTGCATTTTTGGCAAGAGTTAAAAATACTTTATGAAATTACGTTCATCCTTGTTATACTTTATTTTATTATTCCCTTTATCATTATTTGCACAACCGGATAAGGATTGGCAAAATTTATTTAATGGTAAAAACCTTTTAGGATGGAAGCGCCTGGGTGGCGGCGCTTCTTACAAAGCTGAAGGCAGTTCTATTGTAGGCAGAACGGTTATGAATTCCGGTAATACTTTTTTAGTTACTGAACAAGAATATGGGGATTTCGTTTTAGAACTTGATGTTTTTGTGGAAGATCCGGAAGGTAATTCAGGCATACAAACACGCAGCCATTATAATGCGGCAGGCAACAAAGGCGCTGGTAAAGTATATGGCCGTCAATGCGAAATAGATCCCTCTGACCGTAAATGGACAGGAGGCATTTATGATGAAGGAAGAAGAGAGTGGCTATATCCGATGCAGCTAAATGCCGCGGCACAAAATGTATACAAAAAAGGCGAATTCAATCACATTAAAATCGAATGTATTGGTAATGAAATGAAAACCTGGATTAACGGCGTAGCCGCAGCCTATGTAGTGGATACATTAGATAAAAAAGGTTTTATAGGTCTGCAGGTACATGCCATAAGCAAAGCTGATCATGCGGATAAAAAAGTTTTGTTTAAAAACATTCGTATCAAAACAAAGAATATAACGCCTCAGCCTTTTCCAAAAGGTATATACGTGGTGAATTTTTTACCGAATACATTAACGGGGTATGAAAAAAAAGATGGGTGGCGCTTATTATTTGATGGTAAAACAAACAGCGGATGGGTTAGCGCTGTGTCAAATAGTTTTCCAGCTAAAGGCTGGAACATCAGCAATGGCTCTATATCTGTTCTTCCGTCAGAAGGTAAGGAAGCTGGTAACGGGGGAGATATTGTTACAAAAGAAGAGTACAATTCCTTTGATCTTTCCTTCGAATTTAAATTATCCCCCGGCGCTAACAGTGGCCTAAAATATTTTGTAACATTAGCCGAAAAAACAACCGGTTCTGCCATCGGGTTAGAGTACCAGGTGCTTGACGATTCTCTGCACCCAGATGCAAAACTGGGCAGAAACGGGAACAGAACTTTAGGTTCTTTATACGATTTAATTCCTGCTGCAAAACAAAAAAGATTTATTCGTCCGATTGGTCAGTGGAACCTTGGGAGAATAATAGTTTATCCGGATGACAAGGTTGAGCATTATTTAAACGGCATAAAAGTTTTGGAGTATATAAGAGGCTCAAAAGAGTTTAAAGATCTTGTGGCTATAAGCAAATACGTTACCTGGCCAAACTTTGGTATGGCACCTGCGGGTCATATATTATTACAGGATCATGGCAATGCCGTTTCATTCAGAAGTATTAAAATAAAAGTACTGCACTAATCCAAATCAACAAAAATTGCATCCAATTGTAAAAGCGATGTAAGAATTTTTATCTTTTGAATTAATTGATTTTATGTCAGTAATAATTCCCCCATATTTAAATCAGGGTGATAAGATCGGGATACTTTGCCCTGCAGGGCAGATGCCTTATGAAAAAGCCCAAACTGCCATTACTGTTTTGCAGGAATGGGGTTATGAAGTTATTACAGGCTCTACACTTGGAAGCGCCTTTAATTATTTTTCGGGTACAGATGAACAACGCTTAAATGATCTGCAGCAAATGCTGGATGATGATGCTATTAAGGCTATTTTATGCGCCAGAGGCGGATACGGTACAGGAAGAATTATTGACAAACTGAATTTTAAAAAATTTAAAAAGAATCCAAAATGGATAATTGGCTTTAGTGATATTACCATTTTACATTCTCATATTTTTTCAAACTATAAAATTGCATCACTGCATGCACCCATGGCTGCGGCATTTAACGATACCGGGTATAAAAATACATTTGTACAAAGCCTGAAGAAAGCTTTAGCCGGAAACAAAATAATTTACCAAATTCCAACACATCCTTATAATAAAAAAGGTACTGCTTCAGGCAGGCTTGTGGGTGGAAATCTTTCTTTGATAACACACATTTCAGGTACATCATCTGATATAAAAGCGAAAGGGAAAATTTTATTTATTGAAGATGCCGGCGAATATATTTATAATATTGACAGAATGCTTTATCAGCTTAAACGTGCCGGCAAACTTGATAAAATCGCCGCATTAATAGTCGGAAGCTTCACTGAAATGAAAGATACAGATATACCTTTTGGGCAAACTGTGGAAGAAATTATAAAAGATATTGTAAAAGACTATGATTACCCTGTTTGTTTTAATTTTCCTGTTGGCCACGTAATGGAAAATTATGCTTTAAAAGTGGGTGTAAAATATAAAATTACTGTAGGTAATAAATTAATAACTCTGGAGGAATAGGGATAAGAGTTGACTAATAAATTCTATCAATCCGTTTATAAATCATTATATCTGGTAGCAACTTTTGTTTCGGGCTGATAAATAATCAGGGAATAAGACAGGTCTCAATGTTCAGGGAAATTTGTACAACGCTGGGGTGCCTCTGTTTGCGTGATCAGCCAATATCTACAAGTTCAATATCAAAAATTAAAGTGGAATTTGCAGGAATAATAATTACACCGGCATTATTTCTAACATCCCTGTTTCCATAACCTAAAGTTGGAGGAACATAAAGAGTAATTTTGCCACCTTTGCTGATCAATGGCAACCCTTTTTGCCACGCTGGTATCAACTGTCCTAATTGGAATGTAGCTGTGCCGGTGCCTGTACTATCAAACACAGAACCATTCACTAATTTACCGGTATACTTTACCAACAGATTAGAACATAAATTAACGATAGCCGGGCCCGTTCCCTGGTTATTTACTTTATAAAAAAAACCGGAAGAATGTTGCGAGGCTGAAATGCTATTTGTAGTAAGATAACTCTGTACGTCACCGGTTTCATTTGCAGGAGCAACGAGTGATGAATCAGGAAAATTGCATTTATCGGTATCCTTTGGTTTTAAGCATCCTGAAAATAAACACATAAGTATTCCCAAACTCCAGATTAACTTTCTCATTTATTTTTTTGGCAAAATAACCGATTTATATCTATGAACAGAATGCCTACGGTCTTTCTTCTTTATATTTTAACTCTTTATACAATTGTTCGTTTTGTTCCCAATTAAATTTCATCCGAAACAAGGCGTAAAAAACCGCAATTCCCAAAACTGCACCTAATATTACAGAAAACTGCGAGCCTGATATAAAAACCATGCGCTTATACCAATTGTGAAAAATAACACTTAATAAAACGGGCAAAGCAAAAACTAATCCCAGAGGCAAGCCTATAAGCAATTGATAAAAGGACCGTTTTTGTTTGTTTCTGTTTTTGTTCCAATAATCTATAAACAATTTTTCCTGTTCTGTTATCATAAGGCAAAAATACAATGGTGGTTTATCTTTTTGATAACTATAATTTTATCGCTATTTAATTATTTCAATAATAGATTCTAAAATTTTGAAGTATAGAAATGAGCAATCTATTGTTAACATGCGATTACTTCATTTTTGCTAATTGCTTAATAATAGGTAGGTTTGTCAGCATCAAATAATTGAAATGAAAATTGAACAGGTGATAGCGCTGCATCTATTTAGTAACAAGGAAGTTACTCTCCAGGGTATTGGTACTTTCCGGTTAGATCCGTCAATTGCTTTACCATCAGATATTGAAAAAGATGTGGTGTTACCGGAAAATGCAATATCCTTTGAGTATAATCCCAAAGCAACAGAAGATGCATCGTTAATAGATTCTATAGTTAAGCATACAACAAAAATTAAGCCCCTGGCATCAGCAGATCTTGATTCTTTTTTAATATTAGGAAGACAATTTTTAAACATAGGCAAGCCCTTCATAATTGAAAAGCTTGGCACTTTGGATAAAGCCCAGGCAGGGGAATTAATATTTATCCCGGGCCAATTTGTTACCCCAAAAATAGAGGCTCCAAAAGCATTGAAAGAAAATGAGAATGAAGAGAGTTCAGGCCTTTTTAATGATTATAACCGCAAGCCGGAAACTAACAATAAAAAAACTTTTGCAATAATTGCCATCATTATAATTGCAGGATTATTGGGATGGGCTTTTTATTATTTTATGTTCTCAAAGGAGCAAGTGGTGAAAGAAAATATTGCTATGGAGCAGGAAGCAGCCACAATTCCGGTATTACAAAAGACTGACACAATGAGCAATGCTATATCCCAACCTGCAGAAAAAGAAAGAAGTACTGCAAATGATACTTCTTTTAATATTATAATACGACAAACAAATAACAAGCAGGAGGCTTTATTATATTTAAAGAGGCTTACACTTTGGGGGCACCATGTGGTTATGCATACTGCAGACTCATTAAATTTTAAGATTGGAGAAGTGATAAACTTACCACTTGCTGATACAGCACGTGTTAAAGATTCTTTATCCAGATTTTATAAGAGACAGGTTTATGTAGAGTTGAAATAATTACCTCTCTTATAAAATAATAAAT